>NZ_CAWUOL010000016.1:0-68203 GCF_963923915.1 Nodularia chucula CCY0103
TGGGGACTGGGGACTGGGGACTGGGGACTGGGGACTGGGGACTGGGGACTGGGTACTGGGTAAAATATATAGGACTTACGCAAAAACTCTCTGAAACCTCTTGACTTCGTGTACTTTGTGTCCTAGCGCCCTGGGGGCATACGCTGCGCGGTAAGCGAAGCTATGCCGAAGGCTTTATGTGGTTTGTTTTTTCATTATTTTGTGTAAGCACTAATGAACAGTTCCTAATATTACTTTTATTTATGTAAATATACATAAGCAATTAGTCATAAGGATTACTACATTGAATGAAAGACAGGCTGTGAATGGGTTTTAGAATTGTCCCATGTCCTAACACCTGGACGATAGTAACAAATCTTAGGGTTGGGGAAAAATTCTAAATTTAACTTTAGTGGATGCTATGACAGTCATCCCTAAATTATGATCAGATTTTGTAACCATTTCCTGTGACATATACAATGTCTGCTAATTCTGGTCCTCAAGATACTGTCCTCTGGCATAATTTAGAAGTTAATCAAGCACTAGACCTGCTTAATAGTAACGCAGACAGTGGCTTAACACCCGCAGACGTAAGAGAACGTTGGCAAAAATACGGTGATAACGAACTCACAGAAAACCCTGGTCGCAGTTCTTGGGAAATTTTGCTAGATCAGTTCAAAAACATTATGTTATTGATGCTGATTGCTGTGGCGTTCATTTCTGGTTTTTTAGACTTTCTGGCTTGGCAAGCTGGAGAATTTGCGCCTGGGGAAGTACCATTCAAAGATACGATCGCAATTATGGCAATTGTGATTCTCAATGGCATCCTTGGCTATGTCCAAGAAGTTCGTGCCGAAAAAGCTTTAGCAGCATTAAAAAAGCTTACCTCTCCTTTAGTGCGAGTGGTGCGTAGCGGGAAATTAATGGAGATAGCCGCCAAGGAACTTGTACCTGGGGATGTGATGCTGCTGGAAGCGGGGATGCAAATAGCGGCTGATGGTAGGTTAATTGAACAATCTAATTTACAAGTGCGGGAATCGGCACTTACAGGTGAAGCTGAGGCTGTTAGTAAGCAGGCTAATTTAATCTTACCCACAGAAACATCATTGGGCGATCGCCTCAATTCAGTCTTTCAAGGAACAGAAGTCGTGCAAGGACGCGCCAAGGTTCTAGTTACTAACACGGCGATGACAACAGAACTTGGTAAAATTGCCACCCTGTTGCAATCCGTGGATAATGAGCCGACACCTTTGCAGCAACGCATGACTCAGCTAGGTAATGTCCTAGTTACAAGTTCTTTAGTTCTTGTGGCCATAGTTGTGGTGGGCGGTATCATTCAAGCCAGAGGCTTCGATAATTTGCGAGAACTTTTAGAAGTTTCCTTGAGTATGGCGGTAGCAGTAGTTCCAGAAGGTCTACCAGCTGTAATCACCGTTACCTTGGCATTGGGAACTCAGCGCATGGTACGCCACAATGCTTTGATTCGCAAGCTCCCAGCAGTAGAAACATTAGGTTCTGTAACTACGATATGTTCTGATAAAACTGGCACATTGACCCAAAATAAAATGGTGGTGCAGTTAGTTTATACCAATAACCATGTTTTTCGCGTTACCGGACAAGGTTACACACCTACAGGTGATTTTCAATTAGATAGTCAAACCATTCTTGTAGAAGATTATCCCGAAATTTCGGCTTTGCTGCTTGCTAGTGCTGTGTGTAATGATTCGGTACTGCAAAAAGAACAAGGAGAATGGGCAATTTTAGGAGACCCCACAGAAGGCGCTTTGGTAACTGTGGCGGGAAAAGCCGGAATTGAAAAAGACCAATGGAGTAGTAAATTACCCCGCGTCAGCGAATTTCCCTTTGACTCAGAACGCAAGCGGATGAGTGTTATTTGTCAGGTAGAGGAAGTCGCCACAGGTGAAGCATCTTTAAGGGCTGTTGACCCACTAATTGCGGGGTTTATTGAGTCCCAACCTTATTTAATGTTTACCAAAGGTTCGCCAGAGTTAACTTTGGCACGTTGTACTCAAATTCATTTAGGTAATGATTCTGCTTCATTGACCGACGAACAACGCCAGAAAATTTTGGCGGAAAATGACCGCATGGCAAGTCTTGGGTTGCGGGTGCTAGGTTTGGCTTACAGACCCCTGCTAGAAATTCCCGAAGCCGGGGCAGATGATGAATATGAGGTAAATTTGGTTTGGTTGGGCTTGGTGGGAATGTTAGATGCCCCACGTCCAGAGGTTAGGGCAGCAGTGCAGGAGTCTCGGAATGCGGGAATCCGCCCAATTATGATTACAGGAGATCATCAGCTGACTGCACAGGCGATCGCCATTGATTTGGGAATAGCTCAAGCAGGTGATAGAGTTCTTACAGGTCAAGAATTGCAGAAGATGACTGACCAGGAGTTAGAGCAACAAGTTGACCTCGTAAGCATTTACGCCAGAGTCGCCCCAGAACACAAACTGCGGATTGTGCAAGCTTTACAACGTCGGGGAAGATTTGTAGCCATGACCGGCGATGGTGTTAATGATGCCCCAGCCCTGAAACAAGCTGATATCGGGATTGCTATGGGGATTACTGGTACGGATGTGAGTAAAGAAGCCAGTGATATGGTGCTACTGGATGACAACTTTACTACCATTGTGGCGGCGACGAAAGAAGGTAGAGTCGTTTATACTAATATTCGCCGTTTCATTAAGTATATTCTCGGTAGTAATGTAGGCGAAGTTCTCACCATTGCCTCAGCACCGCTTTTAGGACTGGGAGGGGTTCCCCTGACACCATTACAAATTCTCTGGATGAACTTGGTAACAGACGGTTTACCAGCTTTGGCCTTAGCTGTGGAACCACCGGAACCAGATGTGATGAAGCGTCCGCCTTTTAGTCCCCGTGAAAGTATTTTTGCTAGGGGGTTAGGTTCCTACATTATTCGCATAGGTATAGTTTTCGCCGTAATTAGCATTATTTTGATGGTATGGGCATACAATCATTGCCAGATATTGGTGGAAGGACTTGACCCGGAAAGGTGGAAGACGATGGTATTCACTTCTTTGTGTCTAGCACAGATGGGTCATGCGATCGCCATTCGTTCCAATAACAAATTAACTATAGAGATGAATCCCTTCTCTAATATGTTTGTCTTGGGGGCTGTAGTTGTCACCACAATTTTGCAACTCATGCTAATTTACGTCCCATCCCTCCGGGCTTTCTTTGGTACTCATTTTCTACCTCCCACAGAATTGGCTATTTGTTGTGGTTTCAGTGCTTTAATGTTTGTCTGGATTGAATTAGAAAAACTTTTCTTCCGCCTGACAGGTAGAACTACTGTCTAAAAGACGCAGGGGAGAAGAGGCGGGGGTGCAGGGTGCAGAGGGAAAGATTTTTAGTTTCTAATACCCACACTCCCCACACTCCCCACACTTCCCACACTCCCCACTCCCCACTCCCCACTCCCCATTCCCCATGTACTTAAAAAACCTCCACCTGAGACAATTTCGGAATTACCAAAACCAGAAGGTTGATTTTACTGCTGCTAAAACAATTCTGGTGGGTAATAATGCTCAGGGAAAATCTAATTTGTTGGAGGGGGTGGAATTGCTGGCGACATTGCGATCGCATCGCATGGGGCGCGATCGTGATTTTATTCAAGAAGGACAAGATATAGCTCAAATTAATGCCACCCTGGAACGAGAAAATGGAGTTAATGATCTGGCTTTAACTCTCCGCCGGAATGGTCGCCGCAGTGTGGCGATTAATGGCGAATCTGTGCGCCGACAAATGGATTTTTTGGGTGTACTCAATGCTGTGCAGTTTTCTAGCTTGGATTTAGACTTGGTACGCGGTGGCCCTGATGTCCGTCGGAATTGGCTAGATACACTGTTAATTCAACTCGAACCAGTTTATGCTCACATTTTGCAGCAATACAACCAAGTTTTACGCCAACGCAACGCTGTTTTAAAGAAGGCTCAGGCTGCTGCTTCCACCAGCACAGAAGGGGTTAATCCTCTCTCAACATTGGCTCTCTGGGATGCTCAATTAGTTACCACTGGTACAAAGGTAATTAGAAGACGAGATCGCGCCATTCAAAGACTCGCTCCCATTGCTGCTGCTTGGCACGCTAGTATTAGCGGTAGTACAGAAGTTCTGAAAATTAATTATCTGCCTAGTGTAGCTTTGGTAGACACCCATTCTGAAGATATCCAGCAAGCCTTTTTAGAGAAAATTCAACAACGGTCTGCTGCCGAACTCTACCGAGGTACTACCCTCGTGGGACCCCACCGCGACGAAGTAGAATTAATCATTAATCAAACCCCGGCTCGTCAATATGGTTCCCAAGGGCAACAACGGACTTTAGTATTAGCCCTAAAATTAGCCGAATTACAACTAATTGAACAAGTCGTCCAAGAGCCACCCCTGCTATTACTAGATGATGTTCTCGCTGAATTAGACCCATTTCGTCAAAATCAATTACTCGATGCCATTCAAGACCGTTTTCAAACCCTAATTACAACCACTCACCTCAGTTCTTTTGATGCCCAGTGGTTAAATTCTTCGCAAATTCTTTATGTCAAGTCAGGGGAAATATCGGGAGTGGGGAGTAGGGAGTAGGGAGTGGGGAGTGTGGGGAGTGTGGGGAGTGTGGGAGGTGTGGGAGGTGTGGGGAGTGGGAAAACGATTTTTATAATTGTTCAAAATTCAAATAGAACTCTTATAGCAATCGCCAAGGTAATTAGGACGTTCCCTGTTCCCTGTTCCCTGTTCCCTTAAAACTATAGAGATAACCTAAATATGAGATTCAGCGAATCATCCGGTGTAAGGTAGTAGGTGTTTAACAATTATGAGTTAGAGAAAAATGCTATTACCTATCATTACACTAAAGTGAGTGAGATGCCGTTGGATCTCCGTAAATGGACTTGTCCCCATTGTGGTACTGACCATGACTGAGATAGAAATGCAGCGATAATTATTAGCGCGGAAGGTGTACATACAATCAGACCCCACCCCTAGCCCCTCCCCGCAAGCGAGGAGGGGAACTGGATTTACTGGATAATTAAAAGAACCCTAGCTTCTCAGAAATTACTGTTATTTCCGTAATTTCATGTATAGCAACCGCCAACAAGTTTAGGACAAACCAAGAGGTAGGGGGAGGGGGGGAAATTTCCTAGTACCCAGTCCCCAGTCCCCATTCCCCAGTCCCCAGCTATAAATTGCCAAAAATCTTCATGGCAGGTTTTCAGTAAACAATTTCTGAAAATATACCAAGAGGAGAAAATTATAGTGACAAATAGACAACAGATAACTAAGAAATTGAGTGGATAAACTCTATTGGCTTGACCAAATTAAACTGCAAGACCACTCTCAGGTAGGTGATAAGGCATTCTACTTGAGTAAAATCATGCAGCGTGGGTATCCGGTAGTACCGGGTTTTGTCCTTTCGGCCGCAGTCTTGCGGAAATTTCTTACCAGTCTCAATAGTAACTCGGCTTTAGTGGCGGATTTACCTTATTCTTCTCTGCACTTAGATGTCTCTAATTGGCGACAACTTCAGCAGGTAGCGGGTCGCTTGCGTCAGGAAATTATCACTGGGACAGTATCGCCTCAATGGGTGAATCAGATTTTTACCGCAGCGAGAGAATGGCAAAGTAGTTATCTGATTTTGCGCCCTAGTTTGGTGTTATCGGCTATTTCCCCCAGTGTGGGAAATACTTCTGGGTTGTTGGATGCGGTTTTTTGTCGTTGTGATGAGGAAGCGATCGCCTTAGCATTGAAACGCACCTGGAGTCAGTTATTTAGAGCCAAAAGTTTACTCTATTGGCGACGAGCGGGACTTAGCCTTCAACAAATTAATTTAGCGGTTTTAGTACAACCTGCTGAGAATGCGATCGCAAGCGGTGTTCTTCATGTTAATTCTACTGGGTGGACGATACAGGCGACTAAGGGATTAGGAATCGCACTTTCTCAAGGTGATGTCTTACCAGATGTCTATTACATTCAACCGGAAACCGGGGTAGTATTAGACCGTCATTTAGGAAATAAAATGTTGGCTTATGGCTTTGATGATGGCGCAACTGTAAACTCATCCCGGTTATCCTTAACAGCAGATCATCGTGATATTGTGACCTATGTACTTGCAGAAGCCCAACAAAAGGAATACTCTTTACCAGAAGAATATCTGCAACAAATTATCACTCTGGGAAAACAACTTGTGAGTGAAATAGGTGATAAATTTACCATTAAATGGACTGTCTCTGAAAAAAACCCTGACTCTCATCTTTACCTCACTCAAGTCAGTTCTCCACAATCTGCAATTCCCCATTTAAACTTTCTCCGAGGTCTAGGAGCATCAGGGGGACGTGTGACAGCAAAAGCCCATGTCATTACCAATGCGGAACATAAACCCGCACAAATACATAAAAATATAATTTTAGTAGTACCAAATATTACGCCGGATTGGTTGCCTTTATTACAAGAAGTTGCTGGTATTATTACGGAGCAGGGAGGATTGACTAGTCATGGGGCAATTTTGGCGAGAGAATTAGGTATCCCAGCAGTAGTTAATGCAGCAGATGCGACATTGTTGATTCAAGATGGCGATCGCCTACTGATAGATGGCCAGAGAGGAGAAGTTTATCGCATCAGAGCCGAAAAAACAGCAGCAGAAGACAGTTTAGGACTCAGTTCCCCCGAACCAAGAATCCCCCCATCGCCTCAGACCATCATCAATTCTGGCTTACCTATGATTGCGACTGAATTGTTAGTTAATCTCAGTCAGCCGAGATTAATAGAGCAGGTGCAAAGTTTACCTGTGGATGGAGTGGGATTGTTGCGTTCGGAATTAATGTTACTCGGTATCCTGGAAGGACAACATCCTCATAGTTGGGTGGTTAGTGGTCGTCAAGCAGAGTTGTTAGAAAAATGGTCTGAGCAGATTCTCTTATTTGCTCGTGCTTTTGCACCTCGACCAGTATTTTATCGTTCTTTAGATTGGCGATCGCCTACCAGCAGCCTTTCCCTATCCTATGAGTTACCATCATCTCATGCCTCTTCTGTGCCTAATTCACCTTTAGGCGATCGCGGGACATTTAGTTATGTATGCAATCCCGCAGTGTTTGAGTTGGAACTCCAGGCTTTAGCTAATGTGCAGCAAGCAGGGTACAGTAATGTTAATTTATTGTTGCCTTTTGTTCGCAGTGTCCCTGAGTTTGCTTTTTGTCGGGACAAGGTGGAGCAAGCCGGTTTAACTCAAGTACCGCAGTTTCAATTGTGGATGATGGCGGAAGTTCCCAGTGTACTATTTTTGCTACCAGAATATGTCAAAGCAGGTGTAGCCGGGATTTCCATTGGCACAAATGACCTCACCCAATTACTACTAGGTGTAGATCGAGAACAAGGACAGATTACCACAGTATTAAACGAACGTCATCCGGCGGTAATGGGTGCGATCGCCCAACTAATCCAAATGGCGAAAACTGCGGGGATACCTTGTTCAATCTGCGGTCAAGCACCAGCAATTTATCCAGAAATCATCGATCAATTAGTGCAATGGGGTATTACCTCTATTTCCGTGGAACCCGAAGCAGTGGAAAGGACTTATCAGGCGATCGCCCGTGCTGAAAAACGCCTCATTTTAGCAGCAGCCAGAAAGCAAATAGGCGTAGCCCCTCCCAGAGATGATCAATAACGGAAAATAGCCGCTACTGGTGTACTATCAGGCATTTTTTCTGACTCAACCGTGTAGACTTTGCCACCATTAATCAAAGTTTGCATAGCTGCCAAATCTAACATATCTTCATCATCTGGCTCTGGTTCTGAATGTAAATCTACATTCATCGTATCTGGATCAAATTTTCCCCAAATTTGCATATTTACAGGCACAAACATAGAATCAACCCTTTGACAATAAGTCGCTGAGACAATTTCTTTAATATCACTAGAAGTTGTCCCAGTACCAGCCAGTTGCTGATAAAGCGCCATTGCTGACTGCTGATTTTGCTCAAACAAAGGTGCGACAATTGGCCAAGCCAGTTTATGTAACTCCTCTGGCTTCATAACTTCTGGATTACCACTAATACCTGGTTCAATTAAATAAGCATAGGTATTTGCCCCTTGATAAATCGGGAATAGATAATCAACTCCAGTCAATATTAAAGGCGCATTATCCCCCCGGATTTTCTCATGTACTGCCCGATCAACAATGTGAAAAAACTGTAAAATCTTGACTTGATGTTGATCTTGGTCGGGACTTCCTTGACCATGAACATCCCCCGGTTGTTGCGACGCATTACCACCAACACGATGTTGCACCCCCTTTTGAATATTCTCTTCTACGAGAGCTTCATCCATATTCCGAGGCATATTTTCTACTTCCATCTCACTCAGGCTGTAGGCTGTTCCCTCAAAAAATCTGATATCCTTTTGACTCAGAGCTAAAAGATAAAACTTGCCATCATTGTTAATTAAATGCAGCAATGGCTTCAGATGAAAACGATTGCTCACAACTACCAATTCTGGAACCTCCATTGGTACGCGGTAATAGCGAAACATCTGGGGAGAAATAAAAATTGCTAATCCCTCCCCTTGGTTTTGCCAAAAATCTGTTTTATCAAGTTCGTGAGCAGGTTGCAGAAAATCAATCACCTCAGTGTGGCGCATCCCCATTGCATCCAAACGTTCCTCAGCTTCACGAATTAAGTTTTTCAACCGAATTGGGTTTTGTCGAGTTTCTGTACCTGCTTTTTGTGTAGGCATATACAAAGAAACACAAGGAGTTTGGGAATTATTAACTAAAATTTTCAGTTCATCATGGGATAATATTGTCATATCATTGAACTCCTATAAATAAAAACTAAACTATGTAGTTTCATTTCACAGGAAGTTTGAGGCAATTTCATCTTGCTTTTGACTAAAAATTACTTGCTATAGACACCATTCTTTAGATAGATAGATAAATAGATGGTTCTATATCTGAATAGCTTATCGTTTTTCGGCTATAGTAAGCAGCCCCCTGTCCTTGATAAAGGACTGAGAACTGATGCTAGAAATTCTAATTTCCAGATTGTACACGCCATAAACTTGCATACATCCCATCAAGCTCTAGTAAGTCCTCATGCCGACCCTGTTCTAGAATTTGACCATGATCCATCACGTAAATACAATGACTATGGCGAATTGTGGAAAGACGATGTGCAATCGCAATGGTAGTCCGATTTACAGTAATCTTATCTAAAGAGCGTTGAATTGCCGCTTCCGTCTCATTATCTACCGCAGATGTCGCCTCATCCAAAATCAAAATCGGCGGATTTTTTACCACTGCTCTAGCTATAGCTATCCGTTGGCGTTGTCCCCCAGATAACTTTTGTCCTCTTTCCCCAACTATGGTTTCATAACCTTGGGATAACTGCATAATAAAATCATGTGCCTCAGCAATTTTCGCTGCATGAATAATTGCTGCATTAGTAGCGTCAAAAGTACCGTAGGCGATATTTTCTGCCACTGTACCATGAAATAAAAATACATCTTGACTCACTAAACCAATGCTGCGACGTAAATCAGATAAATTCAACTTGTGAATATCAATGCCATCAATGGTAATTTTTCCCGCCGAAACATCATAAAAACGCAACAATAGTTTGACTAAAGTGCTTTTACCGGAACCAGTAGAACCAACAACTGCAATAGTTTTTCCCGCAGGAATATGTAAAGATAAATCCTTAATTATGGTTCCACTATTTCCATAAGCAAAAGTAATATTTTTAAACTCAACTTCTCCCTGTACTTCCTCAACAACTAAAGGCATATCTCCCGTAATAATTTGGATGGGAGTATCTAACAAATCCATCACTCGTTTTGTGGAAGCCATCGCCCGTTGATAGCGGTCAAAAGTTTCTCCTAAAAATACCAATGGCCACAATAATCTTTGAACTAAAACTAATAAAACACTATAATTACCGATAGATATCCTACCAGAATACGCTGCCATACCTCCCAGAAATAATAAAGCCGTAAACCCAACTAAAACCAACATTCTAATTACAGGCACAAAAGCCACAGAAAGTTTAATTGCTTTGGCATTACTTTTTTTATAAGCTTCGCTTTCTGTTGCTAATCTGGCACTTTCATATTTTTCGGCTGTGAAACTTTTAATTGTGGTAATACCGCTAATATTATTAGCTAACCGAGAATTTAGAAAACTTACCTTTTCCCTAACATCAGCATAACGAGGTTCAAGTCGCTTTTGATATATTAATGAACCCCAGAGAATAAATGGCATTGGTAGCATTGCTGCTAAGGTGATATTGAGAGGTAAAATGAAGAATGCACCACCGATTAAAATTATAAATGAAGTTGTGACTTGGATAATTTCATTAGCTCCCCCATTTAAAAAGCTTTCAAGCTGGTTGATATCATCACCGAGAATAGACATCAAACCGCCTGTACTACTATCTTCAAAATAAGCTGATTCTAATTCTTGTAAATGATTGTAGGCATCTAAGCGTAAATTATGTTGAATATTTTGGGCTAGGTTTCGCCAAAGTCTATTATAGGCATACTCAGAAAGTGATTCAAATATCCAAACAATAGCGGTAATTAATGAAAGTAGAGCAAATTGCCATAAGACTTCTGTAATTCCCAATTTGGCAATAAAAGAATCTTGCTGTTGGACTAATATATCTACAGCGACACCGATTAACCAAGGTGGTGCTAAATCTAAAATTGTATTGATAATAGAATAGGTTGTAGCTTGATAAATTTGTGGGCGATATTTTTCTCCATAATTAAGTAAGCGTTGGAGGGGAGGAAGTTTATTTACTACTAGGCCAACTTTTGATGTCATTGTAATAGTTGAAAATGGAAATTTTATGTTTTTACTTAAGGTGTGTTGACGAGGTATTTGTAGAGATCATCAAGGACAGCATTTGCCGCAGTTAAACTTGAACCAGTCCAGGTGTTGGGATCAACTAAATAAACATGATTTTTCTGAACTGCATTAAGGCGTTTCCAAAGGGGTCTTTTCTGAATTCTTGCAAAAGCTTCTTTGGCATTATTTCCAAATATAGAAACAAATAGCACGTCTCCATCAGCCTTCTCTAATTCCTCGTCAGAAATACTCAGCTGTCCATAGGGAGCATTAATATTCTGTGCTGTTGGACGCTGTAAGCCAACAGCATCTAGAATAGAACCAGCAAACGAGTTTTTTACATCACTCCCAACACCACGATTACCAGAATGTATGTGGATAAATGAAATTTTTTGTCCCTGGTAGCCATTCTCCTTTAGAGAAGCCGCGTCAATGCCCAAAGCTATTTTCAAGGTTTCAATTTTTTTGTAGTAATTCTGCCACGCTTCTTTAGCTTCTTTTTCCTTGCCTAAAACCTGAGCGACAAAATCAAAGTGCTTTGACCAATCGAGAGGTTCTTTAAACTTTCCCAACACGGTAGGAGCAATTTTTGAAAGTAAGGGGTAAACACTCTTGTCAAGGCGTTCCCAGCCTAAAATCAAATCTGGCTTAAGCAAGGATATCTTCTCTAGATTAGGTTGAGAAGGCCCCAAATATTCTATGCCATTGCTGATAAGTAACTTATGATCGTCTAGAAAATGAGTGCTGCCAAGGGGCTTTACTCCTAGAAGAAGGGCATTATTGAGAGTTAAGGCAGATAATGTAATGATACGTTTTGGGGCAGTAGGAATACAAGTTTCACCCATAACGTGCTGAAAGGAATGGCACTCTGCAATACCCGATTCAATAGGTATTTGAATGTTGTGGCTATCTTTAGGAGTACAGGCTGTGACAAGCAAAAGTCCCATCACGCCCAAAGATAGCCAAGTGACGAAGCGGCTTATGTATCTTCGTCTCTTTCCTTGACTGTTAGAATTGCCAAGAAATCGTACCTTGAATTGTAAGGTCTTCTCCAGCAAAAAGCCGATTTCGATTGAAAGAACTTTCAAAGTAGTCTACCCCGAATAGATTCCTGACATTGAGCGCTGCTCTCCAATTATCTTGTTTGTAAAATATGGCGGCATCTGTCCGTAAATAGCTAGGTATCTCAAAGGAATTTCCCAAATCACCTTGACGTTCACCAACATAAAAAAGCCCTAACCCAAAACCCAGTCCCTTTAAATTACCCGCTTGAATTTCATAGGTTGTCCACAAGTTGAAAGAATGTTTTGGTACATTAGAAAGTCGATTTCCTACAGGCAGAGCATTATCTTCTTCAATGCGAGCATCAGTGTAAGCATAGCCAGTAATGATATTCCATCCTGGTAAGATTGCACCTGACAGATTCATCTCTATACCTCTGCTACGTTGTTTGCCTGTTTGAATAGAAAAGTCAGGATTGACTGGATCGTCAGTTAAAACATTGGAGAGGAGTAGATCGTAAAATGCAAGTGTTGCAGATAATCTGTCAGTTAAATCTGCTTTTACCCCAACTTCATATTGTGTACCTCTTTCTGGTTGAAATTGTGCGTTTTCAAAACTGCGCCCATCAACAGGAGAAAAAGATTGGCTGTAGCTGGCATAAAGGGAAATCGGTGGAATGGGTTGATAAACTATACCAACACGAGGACTAAAGGCATTTTCCGATTGATTTTGTTCCGTACCACCTACTCGATTCTCTACTGTCTGATTGAACGTATCAAAACGTATACCTAGTAATAGCTTCAAATTTTCTGCTACTGTAATCTGATCTTGAGCATAAATTCCTAGTGCTATTCTGTTAGTACCACCATCAAACTCCAAGGCAGGATTAGAATCAATTGGCCGTCCAAAAACAGGGTTGAATATATCAATCGGTGAGCTAGCTATTGCAGTGACGGTATCTCTATTGGAAAAATCGTTAAAATCAAATCCAATTGTTAACTGGTGTTCAATTGATCCAGTTGAAAATTTCCCAGTTACATCCGATGCAAGTACGTAAGAAGTATTATCGCGTGTTGTGTTCAGTAATCGACGATTTAAGGTTCGATTGTCAGGCTGTAGACCAGTTGGCACAGCAAGGTTGGATACATCTAAGTCAAAAAATGATGCAAAAAACGCATTACGTAGTGACCATGTATCACTGAACTGATGCTCTAATTTATATCCAATTCGACCAAGATTCACTTGTTGAATGGCGTTAGACTCGTTATAGTTGCGGTTAGGTGATATTTTCCCATTAGGATTAAAAAGTACAGATCCAAGAGCTGGCACACCCGTTGGGGGAACAACACTATCGTTGACATAATCGCCTTCGAGGGTCAACTTTGTTCTATCACTAATCGCCCAACTCAAGACAGGAGCTATCTGAAAATTTCTATCTTTTATGAGATCAATAGAACTACCAGCATTTCTATAGGATGTATTTAATCGGTATAGAACATTGCCACGATTGTCTAGTAGACCAGACAAATCAATTCCACCTTGGTAGAAATCATAGTTGCCAATTGTTGCATTGATCTCATAGAACGGTTCACGTAAGGGCTGTTTTGTGACGAAATTGATGGTTCCACCGGGACTGCCCTGCCCAAATAAAACGGAGGCCGGACCTTTAAGGACTTCTACTCTTTCAACATTGGAAAACCCAGATGAATCACCACCCACGAAGTCAGGTATGCCATTTATCAGATTATTACCTGCAGAATTTGGGAGAAAAAAACCGCGAATTCGGTAGAAACTCCGTTCAAGGTAGGGAGGACTTCCCGTAACCACACCACTAACATTTCTCAGAGCTTCTTCTTGACGGGTCACATTTTGATCGCGCAGCACCTCTTGCGGTATAACTTGAATCGATTGGGGAATATCCCGCAGTGGTGTATCGGTTCTGGTTCCCACTGAGGTATCTGGTACGCGATAACTATCCCGTTCCCCCGTCACCACCAACTCGATTGGCTCATCCTGCTGCTCTGATGCTTCTTCTGGTGGTGTTTCTGGTGGCTGCATAGCCGTTATCTCAGGTGTCACTCCAAAAATTAAACCCTCGTCGCTATCAAATAATTCAACCTTGGGCAAACTCGTCTCACCTGTGACTATCACCCGGATAGTATTGGCATCGATATTAGTTACAGTCACAGCAGTGATTCCATCAGCAGGATTTTCTTGACGAAACTCACTACCAGAGGGCAAATTTAACTGACTATTAGGAATATCTACAATAAAATTATTACCTTCACTCTTACTTACAGGCTGCAACTGATCTGAACCTGTAGTCTCTAAAATTACTTCTAGTTCCTTGTCTGTTTGCCCTAGTTTTACACCCGTTACCTGAATTATTCCTTGGGCAAGCCACTGTTTAACTGTAGTCGCTGGGCGCTTAACTTCGTTTAAATGAGGGATTTTTTGACTACTTTTAGCCGCAGTTGCCACAGACCTATTGAGATCAGGATTAATACGGTCTAAACTTGTTTCCGCCCCAGCTGGCAAAGCAACTAATCCCCAGACAGAACCAAGCATCAAGACTTTCAACCAGCAATAATTTGACACCACTGCTCACACTATTAATAACAATGACTTTCAATAAAAATACCGTGAAAGTCAGTGTTAACCAAGACTAATCCGATAGGTAGACGGAATATTTTCGATAGCTAAACGGAATTTTTTCCCAGTTTTTGGTATTCCTTGGGGTTCATGCCAAACTGTTTGCGGAATGCAGCAGCAAAAGGACTGCGACTGTTGTAACCCATTGCATGAGCAATTTCGGTAATTTTCATCTCTCCTATTTCCAGCAGTTGTCGCGCTTGTTCAAGTTTGTAATTACGCAAATAGCCAAACACTGTTGTGCCAAAACAACAACGAAAGCCCGGTTTTAAGGTGCATTCATTTAAACCAACTTGTCGCGCTAATTCGTGTAAGGAGGGCGGATTTTCCAAGCGTTGCAGGATGATTTCCCTGGCGTGGTGGATTCTATCGACTACATCTGGTTGTAAAGGCTGAATATTGGTTTTACCATCACGCATCTCTACTTCTTGTGCTAGTAGCATTCCCATCAATTCCAGCACCTTACTTTCTAGATACATCCGTTTGGCAATACTCCGATAGGGACAGTGTAAAATTTGCTGCGCCACTCTCTGCATCGGTAAAGTGGCAGTGCCACAGCGATGGTAATACTGATCACAGGGTCGAATTAAGTGCTGCAACTGTTTTGGTAATTCTCCCTCACTATTTCCCGCAAAGGAACGCAGTATATCAGGCTGCATTGTAAATTCAACCTCAAGAAATGGCTGTTCGGGATCACACTGAGTTTTTCTTTGAGGAACCAAACCACTGCCTTGGAAAATATACTTTCCCCTACCTATTGATGTATATTTATCTTCATGTTCCCCTGAAAAATGAAAATGGTAATTTAGCCAGCATTCTGTTTCTGAGTGTTCAGTAATCATGCGATCGCACAACCGCAAATCACCAATAGCTAAGTTCAAACCCTGACGCAGCTTTATTTCTCGCCAATAGCCTTGTCCCAGTACCTTTGGGTAATCATACATCACATCTAACTGATCATCGGGGTCTGGATATTGGCAACTGTTTTCTGTGTCTTGATACAACAGCTCGTCGAAGGTTTGCTCGGAGATAGTGATAGTCATAGTTGATATTACAGAGTAAAAAGTAAAATTTAAATGAAAAAATACGTAATAAGTTGAGCAAAAATTGAGTTTTAGTTTTAATTAAATGAGAATTATTTTTAAGATTGTTGCATATTAACAGTGTAGTGGGCAATTATTCATTCCCGGAAATAACTGATGATTTCCTGACATAGATTTTTGCTCCACTGGCAGCGATACAATAAACACAAATCCATAAAAGGCGGTCTTTATGGCGACACAACTCGATAAAACCAAAGAGCTACACAATCTGGTAATCTCTTGGGAAGCGTTGCCGGATGATTTTCAACTTGAGGATGAACCAGTGGAAAATACAGGTCAGCCAATCTTGGCTGGTGCTTTGCGTGAAAGTTTAGAAATTAGCGGTTTCATCCAACCGCAGATGTTGATTGCTTCCAACTTTGGTCTTTGTGCAACTGTTAACGGACAATTGATTCTCAAAGCCCCAGATTGGCTTTATATTTCTAGCGTTAATGAAGTTGTGGGCGAACTGCCTGCAGCAGCGCTTCGCGATCGCAAAAGTTACACACCGAATTTACAAGGTGATGTTCCCGCCGTGGTGATGGAATTTCTATCTGATACCGACGGGGAAGAATATTCTGTCAAGCGCACCTATCCCCCTGGAAAATGGTTTTTTTACGAACAAATTTTGCAAGTTCCTGTTTATGTAATTTTCGATCCCAATGGCGGTTTATTGGAATTTTACCAACTGGAAAATGGCCGCTATGAATTAAAGCAACCGGATGAAAATGGTCGTCATTGGATTGCGGCGATGAACTTATTTTTGGGTACTTGGCAGGGTATCAAAGAAGCCAGAACTGGTTATTGGTTACGCTGGTGGGATGAGGAGGGTAACTTGTTACCTTGGGCTGTGGAACGAGTGGAAAAAGAACGCCAACGTGCCGAAAAAGAACGCCAACGTGCTGAACAAGAACGCCAGGAAAAAGAACGGCTGATGGCTTATTTGCGATCGCAGGGTATTGATCCCGATAATTTACCTATAAAATAAGCATATTTATTGAGACTGACCGCAATATTGATTTAGTTCGGTCGCTAAAGTATCGAATTTTTTGCCAGCATTTTCAGCCGATGTCAAAGATGTATCAATTTGCATTCTCGCTTCTTGGAGTTTTTCCCTACCTTCTGTTGATGGTTGTGTATTTTTAGCTGCACCAAGTCCCTGAGATGCTTTGGCGATCGCCTGACTGAGATCATCGAATATAATAGCAAAACCCCTCTTAAACTCTTTGAGTTTGGGGTCTGACAAATTCAGTTCCTTTAAAGATGTAGTCATCACTTGCAAATCCTGGGAAAGTTGCCAACTAGTGATCACCTGTTCACCTTTATTTTGATCAATCAACGAGTTACCAGCATTCACCACCTGAATTAATTGCTGACATTGGGTAACTTTATCCTCACAACTACTCAGCAATAGAACTGTACTGAGACTAGCAGAAGCAATTACAATCAACTTACGCCACACAGATAATACCCTTGCCTTCCTGAGAAAATCCCGATCATATTACTAATCCAGCACTTACGCAAAATCATGAAAAAACAAACCACAAAGGACACAAAGGACACCAAGTGAAGAGGGTTTCAGAGAGTTCTTGCGTAAGTCCTATAATAATTGACGGATTTACCCATAAAAATATCCCTCTAGAGAGAGAAGAAATTTACCAATCTATGGGCAAACCCAACTGGTTGAGAGTCTCTTTCTCTTGCAACAGTGATTGCATATCCCGGTCTATTTGAATGCGTCCACCAGATAGCACCAAAGTACGTTGAGTCACTTTTCCCAACCAATGTAATTCATGGGAGGCAATTAATATCACCTGCACGGGCAACTTTAACAATATCTGCGCTAAATGTCGTCGCCACGCGGGATCAAGTCCGGTAGTTGGTTCATCTAAAATCAGAATTGTCGGATCTAGGGCTAAAATTGCCGCTAAAGCAGCTAGTCGTCTTTGTCCTCCCGAAAGTTCATGACAGGAACGGTGAGCGTAGGCTTCTAAACCAAAATCTGTTAATAATTGTCTAGCGCGATCAATGGCGACAGCTGGGGGAACCCCGTAATTGCGCGGCCCAAAGGTAATATCTTCTAAGATGGTCGGCATAAATAGTTGGTCATTAGCATCTTGAAAGCCAAAACCAATGTAACGCCGCACTTGGGGGAGGCTTTTCGGTTCCAGGGGAATACCATTAATTAAAATTTTTCCCGCAGTTGGTTGTTTTAAGCCAATCAGGTTTTCTAATAAAGTGCTTTTACCAGAACCAGTTGCACCCATTAACGCCACCCGTTCCCCTGCATTTAAAGTAAAGGAAACTTCCTGCAAGACTGGTTCCTGGTTACTGTATGCATATACGAGATTTTGCACCTCAATTACTGCGGGGTGAGGGTGATGTGTAGAAAGTTGGGGATCAGAAGTCAAGGATTTCAAGATATAGCTGGGGTGTGGGAAGTGTGGGGAGTGTGGGGGGTGTGGGGAGTGTGGGAAGTGTGGGGAGTAAAAGCCTTTCGGTGTCTAACTTTTATGATCAGTTTATGTCCTAACGTGTATGAGTAATGCTAGGTGGTTAAATTTGGTAAGAAGTGATAGTTAAGCAAGTTGCGATCGCCCAAGCTATCCATAAAGCAAAACGCTCTTTTGGTTTGAATGTTCCATCTACAGGTAACTCTCCGTTATAACCACGAATTACCATAGCAGCATAAACTCGCTCGGCTCGATCTAAACTCCTGAGATATAAAGCCCCAATCATTGCCGCACTAGTATATCGCAACCATGCCGTTGCACCATTTAAACCCCGCAATTGAGCGCTACGCTGCATCCGTCTGACTTCATCCAGCAAAATTTCTAGATACTGCCCAGCTAATAATAAATTAGCCTTGATCGGTGCGGGGACGGGTAAACTTTTCAAGGCAATACCGAAACTATGGGGAGGTAAAGTTAATAAAAAACTATTCATAGTTACCAAACACAGCAGAGAACGCACCAGTAAAAAACTCGCCCGTTCCCATCCTATAGGTAAGGCCATGAATGAGAGGAAAATTAATTCTATGCCTAGTAATCCTAACAATTTCGGAAATGGAACGCCTAAAAGTGATACCCAGAAAAGCGCGATCGCCCCATATATCCCTAAGCACAACCAAGCATTATACTGTAGCAAAGCTGCCCCTACTACAATGACTAAAGACAAATGTAAACGTAAGGGCAAAGCCAGTTTAAGCATTTTTGGGTTTCACCACCTTCGCAATGCCAAAAGCCGCAGCAAAACTGGCCACAGCCCCCAGCAGCCCAGCAATACTTGTTCCAATTACTCCTAAAGATTCATTTTCGTAATCAGCAAAAGGCGTTGGTACTTCCACTCGCACGTTGTCGGCTAAATTGATAAAATCTAAATCTTCCGCCACCCTTTCCAAACCGTCCGGCCAACCTGAAGCAACCAAGGATAACACACCAGCCACTAATAAAATACTGACTACAGGAACCAGCCAACCTTGAAACTGTTTTTCTTCTCCTGGTAGCAAATCTGGTCTGGCTTTGGCGAGGTAAACTAGTACACCACCAGTAATTAAACCTTCCCCAATCCCAATCAGAATATGTACTCCCATCATAGCTGGTAAAACTATAGCTGGGGATGCAGTTCCAGAAAGCACTAACTGAATAGCACAGGCTAGAGATGCTACAACTACGCTGATAGCCGCCGCAATCCCAGCCGCTAGGGGTAAGCGACCTTTAGAACCTCCTAATAGCCGTTGTAAAGTTTGGGTTAATACCCAGCCCACCCACACAGCAATTACTCCCGCATTTAAAATATTGGCTCCCAAAGCTGTGATTCCACCATCGGCAAATAGCACAGCTTGAATAATAAAAACTGTAGTCATGGACAACATCCCCGCCCAAGGGCTACCCAGAACTATGGCTGCTAAGGTTCCCCCCAGCAAGTGACCGCTAGTACCTCCGGCTACCGGAAAATTGACCATCTGGGCGGCAAAAATAAAAGCAGTAGTTAAGCCTAGTATAGGGGCGCGACGGACACCAAAAGCTGCTTGCGATCGCCCACAAGCAACAACCAGTGCGACTGCACTCACTAAACTAGTCGCCCCAGCGACGGGAACTGAAAGAAATCCATCAGGAATATGCATTATCTATTTTCTATTGAATGTGTGAACTCACACTATTTAAACAATGTGATTACGGTATCACAATAATAGAGAACAGAATTTTCCTAGCTTTTGCAATCCCCTCTTGGGGGATTTTATCCTCTTATTAAAATCACGCAGAGGCGCATACTTCGACTTCGCTCAGTAAGCAGAGGCGCGGAGAGGATGACTTCATGAGATATAATTAGAAACTTTTGCCGTCACGAAACAGTTTCAACATTCTTTGCCGTAAACCTGTCAACATAGGTTCTTCTTCAGCTAGTCCTTCTGCAAATAATATTTCATATATCAGTGGCACTCCTAGCTGTAAATCTTCCAGAATTTCTCGTTGGCTAAATACATCTGGGGGTGTTCCCTCTAAGATCAGTTTTCCTCTATCCATCACAAATACCCAATCTGCCCAACGGTATACTAAATCGAGGTCATGGGTTGCCATTAATATACTTGTCCCGGAAGCATGAATATTTTTTAAGGTTGTCATTAAATTACGAGTATGCAACCTATCTAGATATGCTGTTGGTTCATCTAGTAATAGCAATTGTGGTTTTAGCACCATGACATCAGCAATGGAAACGCGCTTTTTCTGCCCCAAGCTGAGATGATGTACAGGTCTTTGGGCTAATTCGGTTAATCCAAATTCAACTAAGGCTTCTGCAACGCGTTGTTGAATTTCTGCTGTTGGTAAACCCAAATTACACAAGCCGTAAGAAATATCTTCTTCCACAGTCGAGGCTACCAATTGTTGCTCTGGATCTTGAAAAACTAATCCGACTTTTTGGCGCAATTTTAATAAAGATTTGCGGTCATATTTTAGCGGTTCTCCTTGCCATTTAATATTGCCTTTTTGGGATTTATATAAACCATTAGCCAATAAAAAAAGTGTGGTTTTACCACAACCATTTTGACCAATTAATGCACATTTCTTCTGCGTGGGAATTTTTAGATTTAAACCAGTTAAAACTGCTTGCTTCGTGCCTGGATAGGTATAATATACTTGCTCAAATTCCAGTAATGATTGCTGCATAATTAGGGAACATCCCAATTTCGTAAAAACATATAATACTGAGGCAAAAACCGTTCGGCTGACGCTCACGGCGAAGCCTATTAAACCCTCTTCCCTTGGCGTTCTTTGCGTCTTGGCGGTTCGTTAAACAAAGAAATGGTATGACTGCTGAGACAATTTAAAAACAGAGTTTCTAAATCCATGACAATCCCATTAAAATTACACATCCAATCATTGATTCTATGGCATAGCGTGGGGATAGATGATAGCGCTGGGAATGCCAAACTTTAAATTCACCATTAAAACCCCGTGAAGCTAAACTTAACGAGACTTGACGATAGTTTTCTAGGGTACGCCTGAGTAGTTGTCCAATCAATAACGATAAACTTTTGATGCTAATTTTAAAACTATTGTAGCCACCACGAGACTGTTGGGATATCCAGAGTTGGGAAGCTGTGTTTAATAATAGGAAAATAAAACGGTACATTAATAATAAAATATCTGTTAATAGCACGGGAAAACCACAGCGCCGCAAAGTTTGTAAAAGTTCCGTAAATGGGATAGTTAACATCAAAAAATATAAGCAAGAAAGTGAGGCGATCGCTCGCGTTAAAATTGTCCATCCTTGCTCAATGCCATAATTACTGATGTATAGATAATAGTCACCTAAATTAAACCCAATAATTGCATCCTCTTGGATCAAATTTACAGAGTTAATCTGGATACCATTAATCACTAAAGCAGGTAAACTGGTTAACCAGAACAAAGTAGCAATATAAACTAGTTTTAGATATATTTTTAGGGGAATTTTCGCGTAAATCACTGTCCAAATACTCATCCAAAAAGCAATCAAAAGCTGTACTGGGGGATGAGCAAAGGCAGTGATTATTAATAAGGCGATCGCAAATAATAGTTTTTGCTCTGGCGCTAACCAACGCAAGCGATTAGTATAAGCCAGAGTATCTATTTGCAGACTCATCCTTTGTTCCTTTGCTGTCGGTCACGCTCCTTATATAATCCAATTACATAACCAATAACTCCCGCACCCACAGCCGCTTGAGAGGTGAATAACAAACTTTCTACTTCACCGCTAGGTGGTTCAAAAACAGGTTGAAACCAAGGTTCATATTCGGGCTGTACTTCCCCAATTGCTGCTTCGGCTTCTCCATCCGCACCATTAAATTCTGCATCCCGGATAAATATTAAGGGGGCGACTGCTAAAATAATCACGGCTAATATTAAAAGCCAGTTATTCAATCCTTGTTTAGACTGATTCATTGCTTTGAGCTTTCCCTTTAATTAAATTTAATAGTTCGAGTTCTTGTGGCGTGTAGGATTGTAACCAGTTCCACACCAGCACAGTCAGCAATCCTTCACTAATTGCCAAAGGAACTTGAGTAATGGCAAAAATCCCCGCAAACTTGGCGAATGATGCCATAAAACCCCCCACAGGCGCAGGAAAAGCTAGGGCGAGTTGGATAGAAGTAATGATGTAAGTGAGTAGATTTGCTAAAGCTGCGGCTAAAAAAATGGCGATTCTTTGCTTACCAGTGAGCCGCTTGATCAGATGATATATCCAGTAGGCGGCAAATGGTCCGGCGATCGCCATCGAAAAAGCATTTGCTCCCAGTGTCGTTAAACCGCCATGGGCCATCAGCAACGCTTGAAATAATAAAACCAAAGTCCCTAGAACTGACATGGCTAAGGGGCCAAATAGCACTGCACCTAACCCTGTACCTGTAGGATGGGAAGAACTACCAGTAACAGATGGTATTTTCAGCGCTGACAACACAAAGGTAAAAGCTCCTGCTAATGCTAAAAGTAATTTTAGTTCTGGGTTAGCTTGGGTTATCCTAGTGAGCGATCGCAATCCTAAAGCTAAAAATGGTAACGTTACCACCCACCAAAAAATTGCCCAACTCGCTGGTAAGTAGCCTTCCATAATGTGCATAGCATAAGCTGGTGCAGATACTGTCACGATCATGTAAAAGCTCAGAACCCCTATCAGGATTAATGATCCAAGTTTTGATTTGAGAATGGTTTTTAACAATCTCTCTACTCCATAGATGTATTTCAAAGACCTAGTTTAAATCAATATATATCCTAATTAAAAATTACCCATGGGAAAGTCAGATTAATGTGCAAGCAAATTCAGCTAGATAGTTGACAATATTATTGAAGATTATAATATAAAGTAATTGCTAATTATTCTTAAGTTTACTAGTTGTGCTGAATCTAGAAAAACTTTGTTGCCGTCGCAAACTGCTGAAAATGGGATGCTTTGGTGCTGATATTACCAGTTAAGACACAGGAGTATTTTAGAAAACTGGTGAGAGCTATTAGTATTCATTTTCAATAATTTAGGATATCAGCCATGCAATGGGCTTTGCCGCACCGTAGGCGATCGCATTAACTTAATTGGTGGCACACAAAGAAGAGTTTAGAATGAATGAGAAGCGAGGCCATAGTGAAGGGTTACGGAGTATAAATAGCTTAGGCTTTGAATACCTGTAGAAACTATAGCTCTTAACTCAATTCTGATGACTCCCCATTTGTAAATTTAATTAACACCGATGCAAGAGCTTGACAACAAAAAGACCATCGACCTACTGAACGCCATCATGGAATTTGAACTGGCGGGAGTAGTACGCTACACCCATTATTCCTTGATGGTGACTGGCCCTAATCGTATTCCCATCGTAGATTTTTTCAAAGCGCAGGCAAGTGAGTCTCTACTTCATGCCCAACAGGTAGGTGAAATTCTGACTGGTTTAGAAGGGCATCCCTCTTTAAAAATCGCCTCAATGGAAGAAACTTACCAGCACAAAGTTAAGGATATTTTGTCAGAAAGCTTATCCCACGAAAAGAAAGCGCTGGATTTGTACAAAAGTCTCTTGGTAACTGTCACCGGTGCCAGCATTTATCTAGAAGAATTTGCTCGTGGCATGATTGGACAAGAAGAGATGCATAATCTCGAACTCAAAAAGATGCTCCGCGATTTCAGCTAAATAATGAGGGGAGTAGGGACTGGGTATTGGGTATTGGGGACTAGGAACTTTCCCCCCTGCTCCCTGCTCCCCTGCTTCTTCTCCCCCCACTCCCCACTCTCCAAATATGAATCTCACCACTGCTCTACCTACTTGTGTTATTACACTCCGAGAAGGAGTAGAAGCCGCCCTCGTTGTGGGCATTGTCCTAGCCTTGCTTAAAAAAGCTAACCAATCCCGGCTCAATTCTTGGGTATATGCTGGTGTTGGTGTGGGCGTTATCATTAGTATCCTCATAGGTGTATTATTTACCTGGTTAATTCAAGTCATCGGGGCTGCCAATCCTGAATACACCGCAGTGGTTGAGCCAATGCTAGAAACTGTCTTTGGGATCATTGCGATCGCCATGCTCAGTTGGATGCTCATCTGGATGACGAAACAAGCCAGATTTATGAAAGCCCAAGTTGAAGGCGCAGTTACAGAAGCGCTGACACAAAACTCAAATGCTGGTTGGGGCGTATTTGGGTTAATTTTGGTTGCGGTTGTCCGTGAAGGTTTTGAAACTGTTCTGTTTATTGCTGCTAATTTTCAACAGGGATTAGTCCCCGCATTCGGTGCAATTGCTGGTTTATTCGGTGCAACTATTATTGGAGTTTTACTATTTAAATTGGGTGTTAAAATCAACATCCGCCAATTTTTCCAGGCGATGGGTATTTTATTGGTGTTGATAGTTTCCGGGTTAGTAGTTTCTGCTTTAAAACATTTTGATGAAGGTTTAGCTAATCTTGCCCTCAGTAGTAGTACCCCAGAAAATATTTGTTTTTATTACGATCACTTGAGCAATATCCACTCCTGTATTTTAGGGCCATTGGTGTGGAATGCTGAACAAGTATTACCAGACAAACAATTCCCCGGAATTATCCTCAAATCTTTATTTGGCTACAGACAACATCTGTATTTATTACAGGCAATTAGTTACGTCATATTTTTAGCCACCGTCGGAGGACTATATTTCCGCAGTCTCGGTATTGGTGGTGTTAAAAATGTTCAAAATCAGACGATAATCCAAAAACCTCTAACCTCTACCAAAGAATGAAAAATGCGAGTAGAGACACGATGCAGAATTTCATCAGGAAAATCCAACCGTGTCACTCGCTATCATCTATACAAGGTTTATTGAAAAAGCTAGGACTCAGCATACAGTAATAATGCGAAAAATAATGTTTTCTAAATAACATTTGCTATTTTTTAGACAGAGCTATTTTCATCCTCTAGTCTGACTTTGCTGTACTTGTTGCCACAACTCCTGTTGAGATTCTGCTGGTGCAAGACACTGGAATCCTTGGCAAACTAAACCTACCGTATCTAGTGGTAAATCGGAGACTACCACAAATGCCGACACAGGGAGATATTGGGAGATGAGAGGAGTTAATTGATTAATGGTACTGCGAATTAAGGTAGAGTGACGATACCAATCTAAAGCTGTAAACAAGCTAGGACAAGCCTGGGGAGCGTTATGCATGACGCTAGTAAACGCTTTTAGTCCTTGTGCGGCTAAATCAAGATAATGCATATTATCAGTCAGTAGGGAAAGACGAACTAAGTTAGCGATCGCCACTCCATTAGCAGATGGTGTAGCATTATCTGCATAGCTGCGTTCCCGCACAATTAAATCTTGACCACCAGAAGTATTGTAATACCCACCTAATTCTACACTCCAGAGAAACTCGTTAAATTCCTCTTGCAATGCGATCGCCCTTTCTAACCAATATTTTTCTTCTGGAAAACTAGCGTATAAATCCAGTAAAGCCTTAATAAACAAAGCATAATCTTCAGACTGCGCCAACACAGCAGCCTCACCCTGATAATTCAGTCTGTGGAAACGTCCATCCTTAAACTGACATTGCAAAATAAACTTTGCCGCTTGTGCAGCCATTTCCAGATATAACGGTTGTTGAAAAACCACACCAGCCCTAGCCAAACCAGAAATCATCAAACTATTCCAAGCCACAATCATCTTAGTATCAGTAACCGCCGGAATCCGTCCAGGCCAACTGATAGTTTTAGCTTCCTGATTATTAGCAGCAGGGGGAAAAACTTTTACAGACTCTGGCTTTGCACCATAACGCGCCACAAACAACTTACTCAAAGCCACTTCTATAGTTGCGCTCAGTTTCCCTTGATGACGACGTTGTAAAACATTCTTACCTTCAAAGTTACCATTAGCAGTTACCGTAAACTCTGCTTGTAATTCCCTTAATTCCTCCGGCGTTAAAAGTTGCTCAAGTTCACTGTAACTCCAGACATAAAAAGCCCCTTCCTCTGGTTCTACATCCGTAGGGCTAGTAAAACTATCAGCATCTTGAGCCGCATAAAAGAAACCTTCGGGAGCCGTCATTTCCCGCCGTAGCCATTCCACAGTACCAGCCACCGCCCTCACAAAAGCTGGTTCTTTTACACCATCACTCCATAAATTTGCCAGATACTCCACAATTTGACCATTGTCATAGAGCATCTTTTCAAAGTGAGGCACAGTCCAAGTGGGATCAACAGTATAACGGTGAAATCCACCACCCACATGATCATAAATACCCCCCAAAGCTAAATCTAAGCCTCTTTGAGTACAAATTGCTTCACCATCAGACTGGGATCTCAACAAAAACCGATTTCCCCGTAAAGCTAATTCTGCATAGGGGATCATGGGGAAACGATTACCAGATTGATGAGAATTAATTACCCTGGTACTAATTTCCCAACCTTGGCGAAGTAATTCATCTTCTTCAACTTGATTTGTCGCCCCATTGTCTTCCAATACCGCAGAGGTAGCAAGAGACTGAATAATTACTGCTTTACGTTCATTTAAATCTTCTATTTCTGTATCGTAGTAGCGGCGCAGGGCTTCCAGTACCTGTAAAAATCCCGGACGACCATAACGGGGTTCCACAGGAAAGTAAGTTCCAGCATAAAAAGGTACTAAATCATCTGGGGATAAAAAGACATTTAAAGGCCAACCCCCTTGACCACTCATCATCTGCAAAGCCTGCATATAGATACTATCCAGGTCAGGTCTTTCTTCCCTATCTACTTTTATAGGTAAAAAATTTGCATTCATATACTCAGCAATAGCCAAATCAGAAAAAGCCTCACCTTCCATGACAGTACACCAGTGGCAACTAGAATAACCAATGGAGAGAAAAATTGGTTTATTTTGCTCCCTTGCCATTGCAAGAGCTTCATCACACCAAGACCACCAATCAATGGGGTTTTCAGCGTGTTTGCGGAGATAGAGACTCTTAGCTTCAGCAAGGCGATTAGTCATAATTTAAATATCAATATACCCTTTCCTAATCATACAGGGTATATCATAGCCCCCTCATCGCTTGCAGGGAGAGTGTTGGGCGTGGGATTCCTATAGCGTTTCTTTCTTTGCTCAGTTTAGCTGAAGCAAGACTTACCCTGGTAAAAGTCAGCAAGAATTTCTCAGCCTTCAGGCAGGAAAATCAGCAAGTCGATAAGATAGATATAAAATTAAGATACTTACAAGCACGCAGCATGATTCCTATCGTTGTTGAACAATCGGGACGAGGCGAACGCGCCTTTGATATTTACTCACGGCTGTTGCGTGAGCGCATCATATTTTTAGGACAACAGGTTGATAACGAGATTGCCAATTTGATTGTCGCCCAACTACTATTCTTAGATGCTGAAGATGCCGAGAAAGATATTTATTTGTATATTAATTCTCCCGGCGGTTCAGTAATGGCTGGTATGGGTATTTTTGACACCATGAAGCACATCCGCCCGGATGTCTGTACTATTTGTACTGGACTGGCCGCCAGTATGGGTGCTTTCCTTCTCAGCGCAGGTGCTAAGGGTAAGCGGATGAGTCTACCCCATTCTCGGATTATGATTCATCAACCTTTGGGTGGCGCTCAGGGACAAGCCACTGATATAGAAATTCAAGCGCGGGAAATTTTATACCACAAGCAACGGCTAAATGAATATTTAGCTGAACATACTGGCCAACCAATTGAGCGAATTGCTGAAGATACAGAACGGGACTTTTTTATGTCTCCAGAAGAAGCTAAACAATACGGCTTGATTGACGAAGTTATTGATCGTCATGCTGCTGGTAGTCGTCCGGCTGCTGCTATTCATCAGTAGGGAGTAGGGAGTAGGGAGTGGGAAGTGTGGGGAGTATGGGGAGTGTGGGGGGGAAGATTTTTAATACCCAGTCCCCAGTCCCCAATCCCCAGTCCCCAGTCCCTGATCAAAATCCTGCCACTGGGTCTGGTTGAGATTCCAGATGTTTCAGAAATCCATGTAATTCTTCTTCGGTAAGCAGAGTCCGCCCGCGCTTTCCGTAGGTTTTAATTAAATGCTCTCTTCCCTGTTCTGCTGTCCAGCCTAAGCGTTGAAGTTCAACATCTGTTTTTGCAATCACATCAGATAAATCCACTGGTTCACTCCTATGATTTTTCTTACCTAGCCCTGTTTGATGACTGACATTATCAGTTTGACTAGTATAAGTACGGGGTGTAAATGGTGTGACATTGCTGGCAAAATTTCCCGAAAGTAACTGATGTTCTGCGTAGTTTTCAGATGGAGTTTTGAGTCCTGGATGTGGGTTTTGGATGACGGGAGGATCGGGATGGACATCTTGGCTGTAGATATCCCCGTTATCCAGTTTATCGGTATCACTTCTTACTGACTCTGTTTTCAGCTTCTGTTCGCTCAGAGTGGGTAGAGATATTTCTCTTTCATCGGGTGCTGTCCACTGACTACTGCCAAAATCTTCATCAATAAAGGAGGAATCGGTGGGCTGATGAGTTTCTTGCAATTTCACCTTTGGGGTATTGACAGCAGGATTTAACTGCACCGGGGATGTTTTTTGAGTAACAAATTCTACCGCTTGTTCTGGATAATTGCTGATACCTAAAACCATTAAAGCTCTAGTTCTGGCTTTGTCTTCTGCTGCTTCTACACTTTCTGCCCCTGCCATACCAGTAGCACGGGTGACGTTTTCAATTTGCACTGAGCATCGGACAATATATTTTCCTTGGAAAATTTGCACCAATTCAGTAATAAGACTACCCTGGGGATACAAGCTCTGGAATTGAGCCAACATCAACATAATACTGCCACCAATTTAAATCTGCTTCATCACAAAAAAGTGGACTGCTTTGCCCTGTGTGTTCAAAAAAGAGAAAATATAGCAGGGACGAGGCTGTCCCTGACCGCAGCATGGAAACTCACTCATTGTGAGGCTTTGATTATCTGTTTGTTTCTTAACTTCCTTGGCGGTTGCTATGAAAGTTTTTTTCTAATTTAGGACTCAGGATTAAGCACTCAGCACTCATTTGTGTCCCGATTGTAGCAGTAGCTGTTGGTTGAGTACTTCTAAGTGGACACCTTTTGAGTGCAATATAAATTAAGCTCTTTAGCAATTTTAGCGTAAGTCCTGTTCCGAAGTTATGAACAAAATAATTGATGGAACTGCCAAATCAGTCAGTCTGAAAGCTGTAGTTGGAATGGCTGGCTACAGTGGATGGGGGTATGGTCAATTTATTGCGGGGAGTGTCAATGATTCTACATATAGTAAAATCAAGTTTACGGACAGTTTATCCTACTTACACATCTGATTTTTCTGGTGTAACAGTACCTAAAGTCTAGACAATCAAACCCTAGTGGTTTCTCTTGGTGGCGCTTGTGGTATACGTTAAGAGTTATCCCAACTCATCTGCTGAAAAACTCGTTGCGTATTTACCTAGTGTGGCTAAATTCCCATCAGGTGTAATGTATTAGATTGGGTTAGTTGAAGGGGCTTGTAACCAGAGAAATTCACCAGATGATTTTGCAGTGCGAGGTTCGTAGATCCAAAGCGGCTGTTCGTAAGGGTGGGCTGGCTTCCTTACCTGGAAACAGGAACCCTGCCTCCAGGTAATTCGTTTCCACCTAGTGCAGTTAAGCAGAAATGACCGATTATCTGAAAACAATTCGGCAGATGCAAAGACAATTGACTGTTCATGGAAACTGAAACACCCCTGTCTCACACTCCCTGGAAGGAGAGATGTTTAATTTTCCTCTTTGTCTGCTAGTAAAGGGTCTAGGGGTTTAGGTTATAGGATAATCTTTCCCCATGACCTGAAAAATCAGCAGATAAACAGGTCTTTTGACTCTTGCGTAGCAGCATTAGTAACTGTAGTAAGCCGTGTTCGCGCAGCGTCTCCCCTTCTCCTAAAAGGAGAGGCTAGCGCCAAGGGAGAGGGTATACAGGAAAGGGGCAGATTAAATCAAAAATGATGTTTTGACCAAAGGTCGGTTCACTGCATGGAATTTTCTATCGCTACACTCCTTGCCAATTTCACTGATGATAAATTGGTAGCTCGTAAAGTTTTGGAAAAGAAACTGGGTTGCGAGGATGAAATTAGTTTACAAAAACTTCACATTGCCTTGGAAGTTCTGGAGAAAATCGGGATTCTGGTAAAAGAACGCGGTAAATATCGCCGTGTGGCAGAAGAGGGGGTAATTGAAGCCAAGCTGCGTTGTTCTAGTAAGGGCTTTTGCTTTGCTATTCAAGATGTGGAAGGGGCGGAGGATATTTATATTCGTGAAAGCCATCTGAGTAATGCTTGGAATGGCGATCGCGTTTTGGTACGAGTCCTGAAAGAAGGTAGTCGTCGTCGGTCTCCCGAAGGAGAAGTTAAGCTGATCCTGGAACGTTCTAACCACACATTATTGGCACGAATTAAGCCAGTAGAAAGCGGTTTTCGGGCTGTACCTTTAGATGATCGACTGCTGTTTGAACTCAAAATCCAAACCAATGGGATGAAGTTAGAAGAAGCCATTGACCACCTCGCCCATGTGGAAGTTCTCCGTTATCCGTTAGCACAATATCCCCCCTTGGGTCGAGTTGTACAAATCCTGGGTAGCGATGCTGAGGCGGCGGCTGATATAGATTTGGTCACTTGTAAGCACGATTTATCGCGGAGTTTTCCGGATTCTGTGCTGGACGCAGCAGCTAAGTTACCTAAAAGGTTACTGAAGGCAGACCTGAAAGATAAACTGGATTTACGCAATTTATTTACTTTGACGATTGCGGGTGTAAATTTTGAAACAAAATTTATTGAAAATGCTTTCAGTTTAGAAAAAACTTCAGAAGGACATTGGCTTTTAGGGTTTCATATTGCTGATGTTGCCCATTATGTCCAGCCTGATGAACCTTTGGATAGAGAGTCGGTGAAGCGCGGTAAGTCGGTATATTTGGGAAATTTATTGCTACCAATGTTACCGGAAGCTGTGGCAGAACGCTGTTCATTTGTCCCCGGAAGCGATCGCCTAGCGTTGTCTTTCTTAATTGCTATTGATCCAGAGTCTGGGGAGGCTTTGGAATGGGAAATTCAACCGAGTATTATCAATGTCGATACAGCACTGAGTCGCCCAGAAGCAGAAGCCATTCTCTCAGGTGAATCAAAAGAGCAATCGGCTAAGGTAATTGAAATTCTGCAAGACCTGGAAACATTGCGTAAGGCAGTGAAACAGACCCGCTTAAATCGTGGTAGCTTGCAGTTAAATTTACCACCTAACCAAAACCCCTACTATGATGAGGGGATTTTAGGAGCGGTATTGGTGAATGATTTACCCGTGCGATCGCTGTTGACAGAGTTGGTGCTATTAGTTAACGAACTCATGGCTAAACATCTCAGTGCTTTGGGTATTCCGGCTATTTGGCGAGTCCAAGGTACACCTGATACTGAAGATGTTCAGGAAATGCTGAAATTAGCCATAAACTTAGGTGTAGAACTGACACTAGAACCGGAAGTAGAACTCCAACCTTTAGATTATCAGCACCTGACCGGGGCTTTTGCGGAATCTCCCTCAGAGCAAGTTCTCACCTATCTGTTGCAAGACACACTCAAGCCAGCCGGGTATACCACTACTAAAGCCACACACTTCGGCTTATCACTCCAGGAATATACTCACTGTACTTCTCCTCTAAGAAGATACCCAGATTTGCTGATGCAAAGAGTGTATTATAAACTCCTGGAATATGGGCGCGATCGCCGCAACACCCGTGTAAAAGAGCGAGTTAACCTGCGCCACTCCTCATCTCACAACGAAATTAACTGGAACGTCCTACCCCCAGAATTGCAACAGGAACTGCAAAGCGATTTGCATCGGGTGATTATCCAGATTAACGACAGAGAAAAAGAAGTCCAAGAAGCCGAAGCCGACTTAGCCGGACTGCAAAAAGCCCAACTGATGAAACAGCGCATTGGTGAAGTATTCCAGGGTGTAATCACTGGGGTACAATCCTATGGTTTCTTTGTGGAAATTGAAGTCCCAGGGGCAGAATCCACATCAGGAGAAAATATCACCGTACCTTTACGAGTAGAAGGACTAGTACACGTCAGTTCTCTCAAAGATGATTGGTATGAATACCGCGCCAGACAACAGGCACTATTTGGGCGCAAAAACCGAGCTTCTTACAGACTAGGCGATCGCGTCGCTGTACAAGTGAAAAGTGTCGATTACTATCGTCAACAAATTGATTTAGTCACTGTCAACAGTGATGTTGTCACTAAAACTTTGGGTGTCAATACCGCAAACAATGACCCATCAGATATTTACTTATCCAACGATTTAGATACCTATGCAGATGATGAATAAACTTTACCAGTAGCCCCGTGTCACACAACTCCAAACCCCTTATATTAGGCATATCTGGTGCATCTGGTTTAATCTACGCCGTTCATGCCCTCAAATATCTGCTGGCCGCAGACTATGAGATTGAACTAGTGGCCTCTAAATCAACTTACATGGTTTGGTCCAGCGAACAGGAAACTCGAATGCCATCTGAACCAACCGCCCAAGAGCAATTTTGGCGAGAACAAGCCGGGGTAGCTGTTGGAGGTAAACTACGCTGTCATCCTTGGGGTGATGTGGGAGCAGGAATCGCTAGTGGTTCCTTTCGCACCCTGGGAATGATCATCATGCCATGCAGCATGAGTACAGTGGGTAAACTAGCAGGTGGCTTAAGTTCCGACTTATTAGAACGGGCTGCCGATGTCCAGATGAAAGAAGGGCGAAAGCTAGTCATCGTTCCCCGTGAAACCCCATTTAGCTTGATTCACCTGCGAAATTTAACCACTTTGGCAGAAACTGGAGTCAGAATTGTACCAGCCATTCCCGCTTGGTATCATCATCCTCAAACCATTGAAGACCTAGTTGATTTTGTAGTCGCCCGTGCTTTAGATCAATTAGATATTGACTGTATTCCTATTCAGAGGTGGGAAGGCAGTAAATGAACAGGAACGGGTAACAGGCACAAGTGAAAACTACACCCTCCATAAGAGGCAAGGTTTTCACCTACCCTGTAAAGAATTTTTCTCATAGACATAAAGTTTAAAACCAGACTTTTGTTGCCAGACAATTAATTTTTATCCTCTGTCCCCTGCCCCAAGAGGCTTGCTATGGCTCTAACTCGCTTAATTCTATCGATAGCATTACTAGGGATGCTCACACTCTTGTTAGTTCAAAACTGGTCGCCTGTCCTCTCACTTGTATTTTTGGGTGCAAGGACTTTACCATTACCACTGGCAACGTGGATCTTTTTTAGTGCTGCTGCTGGTGCGATTACATCCCTACTGATTACTACCTTGCTGAAAGTATCAAATTATTTTGGCGAACAACAGCAAAGACCATATAAATCAACCAAAACTTCACCCCGTAGCCCACGGACACCCAGGGAAGAATTTACACCATCCCCTCAGCGACCTACTAACGTAGGTAGTCAACCAGAATCCCCCAGTAAGACCTTTGATGATTGGGATACTGAGGGTGAAAGTGATGATTGGGACTTTGATGAAGAAGAACCAAAAGCACCTCGTCCAACGCCTCCAAATCCTCCAGTCAGAGACTCTCAAACCTACGAACGCCCACAAGAACCTCAAAGCAGTTCTCAATCTGGTTCCGTTTATTCTTATAACTATCGTCAGCCTGAAAATACCGCCGTTGGCAAAACTGAATCCGTTTATGATGCTGATTATCGAGTGATTATCCCTCCTTATGAACCACCAATTAATGATCAAGTGGATAATTCCGGCGATGATGAGGACGATTGGAAGTTTTTTGAAGATGATGATTTGGACGATGATAGCTCACCTAAATCAAGTTAATTTTCCACTATCAGCCCCATCTCTTGTAAGATAAATTTTGGTTTGTAGTGAGCGATTTATCGCTCTGTTTCCAGGTTTTATAACTAAAGCCTTGACTACAAATTTTTCTGTTATTAATGACTAACTGGAGCGGAACCATTGGGAATGAATTTATTAGAAGGAGTTAATTTATATTTAATTGGTATGATGGGCGCTGGTAAAACCACCGTAGGAAAAATATTAGCGAACCATCTCAGTTATAGATTTTTAGATACTGATAGTATCATTACTCAATCAGCCGCAAGAAGCATCAATGATATTTTTGCTGAAGAAGGTGAAACCGCCTTTCGCCAGTTAGAAAGCGATGTCTTGGCACAAGTTTGTGCTTATACCCAGTTGGTTATAGCCACAGGTGGAGGTATTGTGTTGCGGCGAGAAAATTGGGGCTATCTACACCACGGTTTAGTTGTGTGGCTAGATGTACCAGTGGAATTACTTTATACCCGCTTGGCAGAGGATAGCACTAGACCATTATTACAAGATGCTGATCCCCAGGGCAAATTGCGATCGCTCCTAGAAGAAAGAATACCACTATACTCTCAAGCTGATCTCAAAATCACGGTGACAGCAGAAGAAACACCTGAAGACATTGCCCACAGAATCATACAGACAATTCCCAGCGTTCTCAAAACAAAAGCTCCTGATTAAACATCAAGGATTGCTACTGCCCAACTCCTGGGTACTTAACATAGCACTACGCATACACGTTAAAACATAAACTGATCATAAAAGTTAGACACCGAAAGGCTTTTACTCCCCACACCCCCCACACCCCCCACACTCCCCACACCCCCCACACCCCCCACACTCCCCACACTTCCCACACTTCCCACACTCCCCACACTCCCCACACTCCCCACACTCCCCACTCCCCACTCCCCAGCTATATCTAAAAAAAGCCCCTGTCGTTAAACAAGGGCAAGTAAAGCATTTAATTGTCAGTGATCAAATAAAACTTGTAACCTAGTCAATATCATTCATGAACAAGGCTGGCTCAGTTTCGCGGTTAATTCCTCTTTCAAAACCACCAGCAGCAGCGCGGGCGCGACCTGCGTGCCATAAGTGACCGATTAGGAAGAAGAAACCTAACACGAAGTGAGAGGTAGCCAACCAAGCGCGAGGAGATACATAGTTAAAGGAGTTGATCTCAGTAGCAACTCCACCCACAGAGTTCAAAGAACCCAAAGGAGCGTGGGTCATGTATTCAGCAGCGCGACGAGCTTGCCAAGGTTGAATGTCGTTCTTAACTTTATCTAAGTCAAGACCGTTAGGACCACGCAGAGGCTCTAACCAAGGTCCTTGGAAATCCCAGAAACGCATGGTTTCTCCACCGAAGATAATTTCACCGGTAGGAGAGCGCATCAAGTATTTACCCAGACCTGTGGGGCCTTGTGCAGAACCAACGTTAGCACCTAAGCGTTGGTCACGAATCAAGAAGGTCAAAGCTTGAGCTTGAGAAGCTTCTGAAGCAGTAGGGCCAAAAAATTCGCTGGGATAAGCAGTATTGTTAAACCAAACCATGACGGAGGCGATAAAGCCCATCAAGGAAAGAGCGCCTAAACTGTAGGAAAGGTAAGCCTCACCAGACCAGATGAACGCACGACGCGCCCAGGCGAAAGGCTTGGTGAAGATGTGCCAGACACCACCAGAAATACACATCAGGGCAATCCAGATGTGACCACCGATGATATCTTCCATGTTATTGACGCTGATAATCCAGCCTTCGCCACCGAAGGGAGCCTTAATCAGATAACCAAAGATTACAGCAGGGTTTAATGTCGGGTTAGTAATCACACGAACATCACCGCCACCTGGAGCCCAGGTATCGTAGACACCGCCAAAGAACATTGCCTTCAGCACCAAGAGCAACGCACCACATCCCAGGATGATGAGGTGGAAGCCGATGATGTTGGTCATTTTGTTCTTGTCTTTCCAGTCATAGCCAAAGAAGGAGGAATACTCTTCTAAGGTTTCTGGTCCACGGACAGCATGATAAATACCGCCAAAACCCAATACAGCTGAGGAAATTAGGTGCAGCACACCAACCACAAAGTAGGGGAAGGTATCGATAACTTCACCACCAGAACCCACGCCCCATCCGAGGGTGGCGAGGTGAGGTAGGAGGATCAAGCCTTGCTCGTACATGGGCTTTTCTGGAATGAAGTGAGCGACTTCAAACAAAGTCATGGCTCCAGCCCAGAATACAATCAAACCAGCATGGGCTACGTGTGCGCCCAGTAGTTTACCGGATAGGTTAATTAAACGAGCGTTACCAGACCACCAAGCAAAGCCTGTGGATTCTTGGTCACGTCCGCCACCTAGTACATTAGGTCTATTAGAGAGCGTTACCACGTGGTAGAACCTCCTCTGGGAATACGAATTGTTCATGCGGCTGATCTTTAGGAGCCATCCAAGCGCGGATACCCTCGTTCAGCAAAATGTTTTTGGTATAGAAAGTTTCAAACTCTGGGTCTTCTGCTGCCCGTAATTCTTGGGAAACGAAGTCATAAGCCCGCAGGTTTAGTGCTAAACCGACAATCCCAATGGATGCCATCCATAGACCAGTTACTGGCACGAATAGCATGAAGAAGTGTAACCAACGTTTGTTGGAGAAGGCAATCCCGAAAATCTGTGACCAGAAACGGTTTGCTGTCACCATTGAGTAGGTTTCTTCTGCTTGGGTGGGGTTGAAGGCGCGGAAGGTGTTGGATGCTTCACCGTCTTCAAATAAGGTATTTTCTACTGTGGCTCCGTGAATGGCACACAATAGCGCTCCACCTAGTACACCTGCTACACCCATCATGTGGAAGGGGTTAAGGGTCCAGTTGTGGAATCCTTGGAGGAATAACAGAAAACGGAAGATTGCAGCTACGCCAAAGCTGGGTGCAAAGAACCAGCTAGATTGTCCCAAGGGGTACATCAAAAATACGCTGACGAATACCGCGATGGGTGCTGAGAAGGCGAGGGCGTTGTAAGGACGAATGCCTACTAAACGGGCGATTTCAAATTGACGCAGCATGAAGCCGATTAATGCAAAGGCTCCATGCAGGGCGACAAATGGCCACAATCCACCTAGTTGAAACCAACGGGTGAGGTCGCCTTGAGCTTCTGGTCCCCACAGTAACAACAGGGAGTGTCCCATGCTGTCTGCTGGTGAAGAAACTGCAACTGTTAAGAAGTTAGCTCCTTCTAAATATGATGATGCTAATCCGTGGGTGTACCAGGAGGTGACGAATGTTGTACCGGTTAACCAACCGCCTAGTGCTAGGTAGGCGCAGGGGAATAATAATATCCCTGACCAGCCTACGAATACGAAGCGATCGCGTTTTAACCAGTCGTCTAATACGTCAAACCACCCTCTACTGGGGGCGCGTCCAACTGCGATGGTCATGAAAATAAAATCCTCTTTTACTAAAATTGCAACGTTTTTGAAGCAACGCTATCGGCAATTTTTCCGACTTTACGCGACTGCAACGAGGAATTAACGTTTTTTTGAGAGTCTCAGCAGCCTGAAAGCATCTGAGAATCTGAGAGCTTACCGTCTTGATGAACGGATTTTCTCAGGCTAATCTCATTAGACCTACCATTGGCTAATTATCTAGCTTGTGGTAGCTTAATGATTCTTAACTTATCACATTAGTTGGGGTTTTCGCCCAATGGACTTGAGTAAATTGACTATTAAACACAAAGCCTATTACTTATTATAGATATCAGAATTTTAACAATCTGACATAAGTTTTCTCAGAAATCTCAAAAGTCTATCTTTTCACCTTGCAAGAAAAGCTCCGGAAATGGCAGACTTGAATAGCGAAGGACTCACAGGCCAAGGTAGTTCAATGACGGCATCAACAACAATTAACAAAGATGATTCGCCTAATGGCGATCGCAAACCTTCCAGTATCCTGCATCAAAATGTTCTGGGTTCTCGTCGGTTTAGTAACTACTGGTGGGCAACTATTGTGACATTGGGAGCCACAGGCTTCTTTTTAGCTGGGATATCTAGTTACTTACAAGTAAATTTACTCCTAGTTACCGATCCAACTCAACTAATATTCGTACCCCAAGGGCTAGTTATGGGGTTATACGGCTCTGCCGGCTTACTTTTAGCCTTATATCTATGGCTAGTTATTTTATGGGATGTCGGCGGCGGCTACAACGATTTCAATCAGGAAACTGGTGGGATCAAAATCTTTCGTTGGGGATTCCCCGGCAAAAATCGTCGCATTGAAATTGACAGCTATATTCAAGATGTCCAGTCTGTCAGAATCGACATCAAAGAAGGACTTAATCCCCGTCGCGCTCTTTACCTACGGGTCAAGGGTCGCCGAGACATCCCGTTAACAAGGGTAGGTCAACCCTTATCTTTAGCAGATTTAGAAACTACAGGGGCAGAATTAGCCCGCTTTCTCAAAGTACCCCTGGAAGGACTTTGATCAGGTAGGGGGGGAAGAGGCAAGGGAGCAGGGTGCAGGGGGAAAAAGGCCGGGGAGCAGGGTGCAGGCTTGCCCTGAGCGCAGTCGTTTGCGTAGCATCCCGAAGGGTAGGGGTGCAGGGGGAAAAATTCCTAATACCCAATACCCAATACCCAATACCCAATACCCAATACCCAGTCCCCAGTTCCCAGTCCCCAGTTCCCTAAAAAGATAAGATACTCTGCTTAAATTAGTAACTGACTATGCGCTTAAAATTTTCAAAATTTCTGGTTGTATTTTTGGTAATCGGTGTTTTGACGTTGGGAGGATGTTCGACAGAGAATGTTACTTCTTCCACCTCGACACCAGGTGAGCCAAATACGACAACTTCTGTATCTGAAACTATAAATGAGAGTGTTCCTGGAATGAAAGATTTACCCCGTCTCGAAGGTAAGGCTACTGTGGTGATGACGGTGAACGGTTCGCCGATTACCATCGAGGTAGACGGTACTAATGCCCCAATTACAGCTGGTAATTTCGTGGATTTAGTGGAAAAAGGTGTGTACGATGGTTTAGTTTTCCATCGCGTTGTTCGTGAACCAGAACCTTTTGTAGTTCAAGGGGGCGATCCTCAAAGCAAAGACCCCAAATTTCCTACCAATAGACTGGGAACTGGTGGTTACGTTGATCCTGCAATTGGTACTGAACGCCGTATACCTTTAGAAATTACGCCCCAAGGTGCAGACAGCCCAATTTATGGCAAGACTTTAGAATCTGCTCGTGTGTCTCAGCCACCCCAGTTACAACACAAAATGGGTGCAGTAGCTATGGCGCGATCGCAAATGCCAGATTCAGCATCGTCACAGTTTTACTTTACTCTGGCAGATTTAGCTTTCCTTGATGGGAGCTACGCTGTGTTCGGTAATGTTACCGAAGGCTTTGATATTGTGAATAAAATTCAGCAAGGCGATCGCATTGAATCGGCTACAGTGACTCAAGGCGCTGAAAATCTAAAAACACCTGAGTAGAAGAGGCAGGGGGCAGGGTGCAGGGGGAGAAGAGGTAGGGGAGCAGGGAGCAGGGAGCAGGGGGAAAGTTCCTAGTCCCCAATACCCAGCGATGCACTGAGCTTGTCGAAGTGTCCCCAGTACCGAATCCCCGATACCCAGTCCCCAGTCCCCAATCCCCAGTCCCTACATGGTTGTTATCACTGGTATCGGTTTAGTCTCAGCTTTAGGCACAAACTTAGAGGATAGCTGGCAAAATTTAATAGCAGGTAAATCTGGTATTCAGTTTTATCAACCATTTGCAGAACTGCAAGCATATCCTCTGGGGTTGATTGGTAGCCAACCTACTGAATTAAAAAGTTTAACTCAGATGGTTGTGGCTGCTGCATTAACAGACGCTGGGTTAGTTTCACCTTTACCTGATTGTGCTGTGGTGATGGGATCAAGTCGCAGTCATCAAGGTGCTTGGGAATCACTGGCGCGGCAAATGTATGGAAATCATACCCCCGAAACGGCTTTAAGTAATGGGGATGTAGTCTTAGAGAATTGGTTAGATTTTTTACCTCATACTAATGCGATCGCATCTGCTCGACAAATTGGGGCATCTGGTATAGTTTTAGCACCGATGGCTGCCTGTGCTACTGGTATTTGGGCGATCGCTCAAGCGGCTTTATTAATCGAAACTGGGCAATGTCAACGTGCGATCGCCGGTGCTGTAGAAGCCCCCATTACACCCCTCACCTTGACAGGGTTTCAACAAATGGGAGCTTTGGCAAAAACAGGGGCTTATCCTTTTGATTTGCACCGAGAAGGCTTAGTATTAGGTGAAGGTGCGGCGGTATTTGTCTTGGAATCAGCAGAATTAGCACAGCAGCGCCAAGCTAAAATTTATGGTAAGATTCTTGGCTTTGGCTTGACAGCAGACGCATATCATGCTAACGTTCCAGAACCAAATGGGAAAAGTGCGATCGCAGCGATTCAGCAATGTTTAAAACGCAGTTCCCTTACCCCAGCTGATATTGATTACATTCACGCTCATGGTACAGCCACTCTCCTCAATGACAGAGTAGAGAGTAAAATTATACAGAATATATTTCCCCAAAAAGTTGCAATAAGTTCTACCAAAGGGGCTACAGGTCATACATTAGGAGCATCGGGAGCTTTAGGTGTGGCATTTTCGCTTTTAGCCATGCAGCAAAAAATATTACCACCTTGCGTAGGATTACAAACACCGGAATTTGATTTAAATCTGGTAATGGCGGCGTGTGAAAGTGAAGTGCAGAGAGTGTTGTGTTTCAGCTTTGGTTTTGGGGGTCAAAATGCTGCGATCGCCTTGAGTAAATTTTAGTTAAATATTCCAAAACTTTTGTGCCATTGCTTCAACTATTATTTCTAAATCTGGTAAATGATTTTTAATCACACTCCAAATAATATCAAGGTCTACATTCAAATATTCATGAGTTAATCTATTCCGAAATCCAGCAATGTTATTCCATTCGATTTCCGGGTATTGATTTTTCCAATCTGGTGGGAGTTATTGATTTTTCCAATCTGGTGGGAGTTTTTGTACAGACTCACACATTATTTGAAGATTCCTTAACACCGCATCTTGGGTTTTTATTTATATCTTGATAAAATATTTCTTTACCGTCAAATATATACAGCCTCATGAAAAACATTATCTCGAATTAGATAATGTAATGATTTAGGTGTAACAACATCAACTTTACGATTCAAGAGATTTTCTAAATCTGAAATTAAACCACCGGGAAACCAAGGAGAGATTTTATCTAAATCGTAATCAACTAAAAAATCAATATCACTTGCGTCTGTTTCTTCGCCTCTTGCTACACTACCAAAAACGCGCAAATTATAAGCTCCATGTTGACTCGCAATTCTCAGAATTTCTTCTCGTTTTTCGTAGAGTAATTGTTTTAAGGCTGTTTTTTCATTTTCTGCCATATATTTAGTTATCAGTTATCAGTTATCAGTTATCAGTGTGGAGGTTGATTGTTGAGTCTTCTTGTTTTTGAGGATTGTACCAGTCGTAGGCATGATTTTTGACTTGGCGGTGGGGAATTGAGCTTTATTGTGCCAAATTTCTCATGAGTAAAGCAAGCACCTAGCTCTAGCAATTGGAATATTGCTGATTGTTGTTAACCCACGTAGGTGGGTTTCGCTTGTGTAGCCGCGACTTCTAGTCGCCTGGTGCAAGATATGAGCCTAGTTACTAGATAACCAGAGATTCTGAGAAACAGATATGATAGAAAAGTAAATAAAACTTCAAAAATATTTATCAAATGCTGATTGACCTCCCTGGCTTGACCAAAGTCAAAGACTTAGTAAAAGAGAAAATTTTCTTCGGTCATGAACCCAGCGCCGAGTTAATTGCTATTCTTACCGTTTACTTTGTCCAAGGAATTTTAGGGTTGGCGCGTCTAGCTGTCAGCTTTTTTCTCAAAGATGAATTGCTACTGAGTCCGGCTCAAGTGTCCGCACTATTGGGAATTGTCGCTTTACCTTGGATAATCAAACCAGTGTTTGGCTTTATTTCCGATGGCTTACCTATATTTGGCTACCGTCGCCGTCCCTATTTAATCCTCTCTGGGTTATTAGGAGCGATTTCTTGGGTATGTTTAGCCACCATAGTTCATAGTAGCTGGGCAGCGACATTGGCGATCGCCCTTGGTTCTCTTTCCGTCGCAGTCAGTGATGTCATAGTTGACTCATTAGTTGTGGAAAGAGCCAGAGTAGAATCACAAGCATCTGCTGGTTCATTACAATCCTTATGTTGGGGTGCTTCCGCATTGGGGGGTTTACTCACAGCGTACTTTAGCGGAATGCTATTAGAACATTTCACCACTCGCACCGTATTTTGGATTACCGCTTCATTTCCCCTCATCGTTTCCGCAGTAGCTTGGTTAATCGCTGAAACCCCAATTAGAAAAAATACTCAAGACAATCACAGCAATAATCCTCTCAGCACCAAACATCAACTCAAACAACTCCGCCAAGCAGTCACCCAAAAAGCCATTTGGCTACCCACAGCCTTTGTATTTGTCTGGTTAGCCACCCCCACAGCTGATGCAGCCTTCTTCTTCTTCAGCACCAACGAACTACATTTTCAACCGGAATTTTTAGGACGGGTAAGACTGGTAACAAGTGGTGCATCCTTAATTGGTATTTGGATTTTTCAACGCTTCCTCAAAAGTGTGTCATTCCGCACCATTTTTGCTTGGAGTACAGTGCTTTCCTCAGTCTTGGGAATGACAATGCTGCTGCTAGTGACTCATACCAACCGAACATTAGGTATAGATGACCACTGGTTTAGTTTAGGAGATAGCCTTATCCTCACAGTTATGGGACAAATCGCCTATATGCCAGTATTAGTCTTAGCAGCAAGATTATGTCCACCAGGAGTAGAAGCCACATTATTTGCTGTACTCATGTCAGTTTCTAACTTAGCAAATATGGTTTCATACGAATTTGGAGCCATCATCATGCACTGGCTAGGTATCACCGAAACGAACTTTGAACTACTGTGGCTATTAGTGATTATCACAAACCTCAGCACACTATTACCATTACCCTTCATTCGTTGGTTACCTGCTAACGACCCGCAAGCCGATTTACCAACATTACAACCAGCTGCGATAACTAATGGAGAGGAAGCATTGTTAACCAACTTATTACCCTAATTAATAAGCACCTTAATTTTCCTTCTTACCTTTGCGTCTCTGCGCCTAACGCACTTCGTGCTAGAGCTTACAGCAAGCTACGCGAACGCTACGCTGGTGCGTGACCTAATCCATATTTTCCATCAAATTTAACAACAGATGCAAACCTTAAAAACAGAAGAAAATTTAAGTCCCGAAAAATCCTATACTCGTGAAGATTGGCAAGGAGGATATAAATCCCTGACCCAAGAATATGACTATTGGATTGATGATGTAGAAGGACAAATTCCCCCAGAACTACAAGGGACATTATTTAGAAATGGTCCCGGTTTACTCGATATCAATGGACAATCGATTCATCACCCCTTTGATGGCGATGGAATGATTAGCCGCATCAGCTTTGCGAATGGTCGCGCCCATTTCCGTAACCGCTTTGTCCGCACAGAAGGCTATTTAGCAGAACAACAAGCGGGAAAAATCTTGTACAGAGGTGTCTTTGGTACGCAAAAACCCGGCGGTTGGTTAGCGAATATTTTCGACTTCAAAATTAAAAATATTGCCAATACTAACGTTATCTATTGGGGTGGTAAACTTTTAGCACTCTGGGAAGCAGCAGAACCCCATCAACTTGACCCCCAGACATTAGAAACTTTAGGTAAAGAATATTTCGATGGTGTACTCTCAACAGGTGAAGCTTTCAGCGCCCATCCCCGCTTTGACCCTAGTTGTAACCAAGACGGTGGCGCACCTTGTCTAGTAAATTTCTCCATTAAACCCGGACTATCCACCACAATTACGATATTTGAACTCAACCCAGACGGCAAAGTTGTCAGAAAACACGCTCATAGTGTTCCGGGTTTCTGTTTCATTCACGATTTTGTCATTACTCCCAATTACTGTATTTTCTTTCAAAATCCCGTCACCTTTAACCCCATACCCTTAGCCTTGGGAATACGTGCGGCTGGAGAATGTATCAAATTTCAGCCAAATCAACCCACTCAAATTATAGTGATTCCCCGTCACACTCAAGCAGGGGTAAAAATTCTCGAAACTCAGTCAGGCTTTGTATTTCACCACGCAAATGCTTTTGAAGTAGATAATGAAATTGTCATTGACTCCATTTGTTACGAAACACTCCCAGAAGTAGAACCAGCCAGCGACTTTCGCCAAGTTAATTTTGAAGCAATATCACCTGGTCAACTGTGGCGCTTCCATATTAATCTTGAGAATGGGAAAGTTTGCCAAAAAATGATTGAGAATCGCTGTTGTGAATTTCCCAGTATAAATCCTGAGCTTGTTGGAAGAGATTACCAATATTTATACATAGGTGCAGCGCATGGGGAAACAGGTAACGCTCCCCTGCAAGCATTACTAAAAATCGATTTAAAATCTGGAGAAAGACAACTTTGGAGCGCTGCGCCCCGTGGTTTCATCGGTGAGCCGATATTTGTCCCCCGCCCAGATGCACAAAAAGAAGATGATGGCTGGGTCTTAGCCTTAGTATATGATGCTACAGATAATCGGTCAGACTTAGTAATCTTAGATGCCAATAACTTCAATAAAGGTACAGTAGCCAGACTGCATCTCAAACATCATATTCCCTATGGACTACATGGCAACTTCACCAACGAAATCTAAGACTCCGCGAACCTTTGCGCTTCCCTCCGCGCCCCTCTGCGTTAACAAATTAAATTGTAACAAAAACTACAAAATCACCATTTTTTCTCCAGTCTAGGATAAGATCATCTCATACATATCCAGTACGCGAAGATACCGCGACTAGGAGAAGATTTTATGGTTTTCACATCTCCCTTACCGTTTGAAGCTGCTACTCCAGCGCACATTTGCCCATTTGATCAAGCTTGTAGTTACTTAGACGCAGCAGGTAAAGAATTAAAGCTAGATCAAGGTGTATTGGCAATTCTCAGTAATCCCCGCAAAGTAGTCACAGTTTCCATACCCGTGAAACTAGATAATGGTGAAATCCAAGTTCTAGCCGGACATCGGGTACAACACTCGGATATTTTAGGCCCCTATAAAGGTGGGATTCGTTACCATCCGGCTGTGACATTGCGGGAAGTTTCCGCCTTAGCCATGTTGATGACATGGAAATGTGCGTTATTGGGTATACCCTATGGCGGTGCGAAGGGAGGGATAGCCATAAATCCCAAAAGTTATAGTGTGGGAGAATTAGAAAGAATCAGTCGCCGCTATATCAGCGAATTAATTAAAGATATTGGTCCCTCTGTAGATATACCCGCCCCAGATATGGGTACTTCCGCCCGTGAGATGGCTTGGATGATGGATACTTATTCTGTCAACGTTGGTCATTCTGTCCCCGGAGTAGTTACTGGTAAACCCCTTTCTATTGGTGGTTCCTTGGGAAGAGAAATGGCCACTGGCAGAGGTGTCATGATTATTGTCCGTGAGGCATTAGCCACCCAAGGTAAATCCCTTGCAGGAGTGCGAGTAGTGATTCAAGGTTTCGGTAATGTCGGAGGTGCAGCAGCAGAATTATTACACGAAGCAGGAGCGAAGATTTTAGCTGTCTCCACAGGTTCAGGGGGTATTTATTCCCCAGATGGTCTTGATATTCCAGCATTAAAAGCCTACGCTGCCGAAAATAATAAAAGTATTGCAGGTTTTCCGCAAACAACACCCATTAGCAATGCAGATTTACTAACTTTAGATTGCGATGTTTTGATTCCAGCAGCTTTGGAGAATCAAATTACCAAAGAAAATGTGAATCTGGTACAAGCGCACATTGTCGCAGAAGCTGCTAATGGTCCAGTGACTTTGGAAGCTAATCAATTTCTAGAAGCGCATGGTGTAACCGTGCTACCAGATATTTTAGCTAATGCTGGGGGTGTTGTTGTTAGTTATTTGGAATGGGTGCAGGGTCTTTCTTATCTGTTTTGGGATGAGGAACGTGTGAATCATGAAATGGAAAAGTTAATGGTGCAAGCCTATCAACACGTGATTCAGCAGTCAAAGATTAGGCAAATTCCTCTACGTTTAGCAGCTTATACCTTGGGTGTGGGTAGAGTTGCACAGGCGCTTGCTGATAGAGGTCTTTATCCTTGAAGTGAGATACAAGAACCCCACCCCTAGCCCCTCCCCGCAAGCGAGGAGGGGCTATGATGTACCACGCAAAGGCGCAAAGGTACGAAGAAAGAAAATGGTAATTTTGGCATTTCGTAGTTTGATTCAGCCAGCAATGCCGTTAATTGTATGTGTGTATGTGATGTTACAACATAGATATGATTTAACACACAGAAGAGCCAAATTTAGAAATCAGGAAGAGCCTTTTTCTGCCAAACATGAGAGATTTTTGTGTATTGACGCTCTAATTCCACGTTTGCACAAGTTAAGGTACGCGCTTTTTCTTCAAGCGTGCTTACCTGTTTCCCAAAAGTAAAAGCAAACCCTAATAGAAATAATGAAAATACTCCTGCAAAACCTTGGTTAATAAGAGAAATGATACAACTACCAAATGCACCAACAAGTATAATTATTTGAGCCAGCGCTCCATACATATTAAGACGTACTACATTTTTATAGTCTTCTAGAGATTTTTCATCTGAGATCGCTGTATTTTGTTGTAAAAATTTCTCAAGTTGAGTTTTCACATAGAAAGATATAACAATCGATAGCAAGCACAGTCCAATATATGCAAAATGCAAAAACATTGTTTCACCCAATAAAAGTAGTTGTCTAACTTCTGCTTCACTGACGGCAGATGTTTTTTTATATCCTTAATCTCTAGTAAATATCTTGGGTAATTATGCGTAAAAATAGTTAATTATCTTTGACATCCGTAGGACACATAATTATTTCAATTTCAGTTTGCAATACTCGCGCTGCGGCAATTGCATCCCAATAAACATTCCATGTACTGCACTTTCTGCCACCGGGATGTGGGAAAATTCGATTAAATCTAAGATTTTACGTGTCGCACTGACGGCTGGTTAAATGTAGCAGTCGGCTGGAGTTACGACGATACCTAAAAGTTTGATATGCTCCTTAACAGCAGCATGGTTGCTAAATAATCATCAACGCCGCCATCATGATCCATTAATACAAGTTGTTTGGACATATAGGAGAATTAAAAAATGGATGAATTTATGGAAGCTGCGATCGCACAAGCAAAACAAGGTAGAAAAGAAGGTGGGATACCCATCGGTTCTATTCTCGTCAAAGATGGCAAGATTCTCGGTAGAGGACACAACAAACGTGTACAAGATGATGATCCCGTCACCCACGCAGAAATAGACTGTCTCCGCAATGCTGGGCGAGTTGGTAGCTATAGAGGTACAACACTTTACTCTACCTTAATGCCGTGCTATTTATGCGCTGGTGCAGTAGTGCAATTTGGGATTAAAAAAGTCATCGCCGGAGAATCGAGAACCTTTCCCGGTGCTAAAGAGTTTATGGTATCCCACGGTGTAGAAGTCATTGATCTCAACCTTGATGAATGCGAACAAATGATGAGCGAATTTATTGAAACAAATCCCGAACTATGGAATGAAGATATTGGGAAATAGTCATTAGCCATTAGTCATTAGTCATTAAAGGTTTTTAACCCGCGCAGGCGGGTTTAGTTTGTGTAGCCGCGACTTCTAGTCGCCAGGGCTAGTAATAATCGATACTTTACAAACATCCTCTTAGAAGTTAAAATTTCCCCCTACTCCCTACTCCCAACTCCCCTTTCTTCCAAAAAAGAATCAAAGGTTAACTTATCAGGTAAAGAAGTTTGTGCGCCTAATTTTGTAGCGGCTAAAGCACCGGCGGCTGAACCCCAAATAATTGCCTGATGTAAGGAAAATCCTCTATAAAGTGCAGCAGCTAAACCACCATTGAAAGCATCGCCAGCAGCAACGGTGTCAACAGCTTGAACTGAAAAAGCTGGGACAAAAAATGTTTCCTCACCAGTGACGCAAACAGCACCTTTTGCACCTAGTTTAACGATCGCACATTTCACACCCCTTTGTAATAAAACTTTAGCTGCTTTAATTGCTGATTCCTGATTATCTACAGGAAAACCCACCAACTGCCCCGCTTCAACTTCATTCGGTGTAATAATATCGACTAATGGGTATAGTTCATCGGGTAAATTTGCTTGTGCGGGTGCGGGATCTAAAATTACTTGAATATTTGCATTTTTGGCAACTTTGGCTGCTGCTACTACCGCATCAATGGGAATTTCTAATTGTAAAAGTAGTGCGGTAGCTGTTGGTAATAAGTGGGATAATCGCTCTATATCTGCTTGATTAACTCTTCCGTTTGCACCTGGAATGACAACAATTTGATTTTCACCTGCATAATCTACGGTAATAATAGCAACTCCAGAACTTACCGTTTCATCGATGAAGATATTTTCAGTTTGCACACCAGCAACTTGCAAATTTTGGACAAGTTCAGCACCAAAACTTTGTGCGCCGACACGTCCTACCATCTGCGTTGGAATTTCTAATCTCGCTAATGCTACGGCTTGATTTGCTCCTTTCCCTCCTGGTATTTTGAAAAAGTCTTCTCCTAATATTGTTTCACCTGCTATGGGTAAGCGGGATGTAGTTGATACTAAGTCTATATTGATACTGCCGAAGACAATAATACTCATAATTATCCAGAGTCACGCAAATTAATCTGTTTGCCAGTTTAGATATAGATGCAGGTTTGAGCCTGTGGTAGTAGCTCTGTTTCTAATTCATTCAAACCCTAAATATTCAGCTTAAGTTGAGGTTTAGTTCGACCTATCATTTATCAGATATATAAACTTTGAGATTAATACTTTCTTTGAAACTGCTAAAATAATTGAGCAGCGCATAAATAAAAATCACAATTCCTGTCATTTCTAGGACTTCTTCAATCAGAATGATAATTGTCGTAATCATACTAAGCCGACCAGAGTATTCTCTAAAAAACCCACCTAGCATCTCCATACCTAGCGCTCCGCTTACATAAACAGTTCCGGCAAGGAAGAATAAAAATTGTGTATTCTTAGGTAAATCTAAGAAAAATTTAAAATATTTAACTACAAAAAATATAACTGTAGGAATCCCAAATATAACCCAGGTGTGAAAAAATATGGGGTTTAAATTAAATATTTCTCTTAGGGATGGAATAATCAAAATTTCGTGGAAGCTTAAAGCTTCATCTAAACTCATAAAAAGAAATATTAAAGATAGGTTTTTCCAATATTTAAAATATTTATCTGTCTTTTTGATTACAGAAATTACTGCTAACAATCCCGCAGAAAATAATAACATGAACGATGAATACCAAGCGGGGATATTTAACTCTTCATCCAGGCTAAAAAGGTCATAAAACCATTTTGAACTAGGGAATGGAAACTGGAAAACAAAAAAATAACCACTGACAGCGCCAGTGAGGGTAAGAAATAAAATTATAATAATTAAACGTTGTGTAATATTTTTAGCAGAGATATGAATTGGTAACTCTAGATCACTATTAGATGGCTGCGGCATATATATAATTTTGGTAATATTTTCAACATTAACATAAAATTTTTTAGCAATAGTAATTGAAGTCCTAGAGCTATAGTTGAGAGTAAACAGTATACCAGTCTTGACTGAGAGTAGATTAATCAATAGGCGATCGCCTGAGTATTGGTAAAATTAGACTCACTTGTTTGATATCTTGGTAGAAAACGGGAGTATAAGTATTACGGTGATGACTCCACCCACTCATTCCCAACGCGCCATTCTATCAAACATCAGTTGGCATACCTTTGAAACTATCCTCGCAGAAATGGGGGATAATCGAGCAACGCGCCTGGCTTATGACCACGGAATACTGGAAATTATCACTCCTTTAATGCCCCATGAGCATAATAATAGACTGATAGAAAAGCTGATTGATAGTCTAGCGGAGGAACTCAACCTTAATCTGAAAAGCACTGGTTCAGTGACTTGTAAGCGCCAAGACTTAAGCCGGGGTGTGGAACCAGATTCGAGTTTTTACCGAAAATAGCGGGTTGAAAGCCCCGTTCTTCTAGGACGGCTTTTTATTTGAGCATTTTTTTTATATTTCATTGTAGCGATAGGTAAACATAATCTATAATCTACCCAAGAGGTGATAAAAGTGTTTAACCTAACCTACGAATTTAAACTCAAACCGACTCGAAAACAATCGCATACTTTTGAGCAATGGCTTGAGATTAATCGTCGAGTCTATAACTATGCTTTGCGCGAACGTAAAGATTGGTATAAATCTCGTAGTTGTCAGGTTAATGCTTGTTCCCTCCGCTCTGAATACATCATTACTGCCGAGACTCCCCGTCCCACCTACTCTAGTCAATGCAAATCATTAACCGACGCGAAAAGGACTAATCCTGATCTCAAATCGGTACAATCTCAGGTCTTGCAACAAACGTTAAAACGACTTGAAACCGCATTCACAAGTATGTGGGAACAAAATCATGGATTTCCTAGATTTAAAAAATCTGGAAAGATGCGTAGTTTTGTCTTCCCGCAAATGAAGGGGGATAGATTAAGTGATGGGAGAATTAACCTACCTGTAATTGGTTGGGTTAAATTCCGCCAATCCCGTTCAATCCCAGATGGGGGAGTAATAAAACAAGCCCGTGTAGTCAAGCGTGTTTCTGGATGGTACGTAATGTTAACTATCCAGTGGGATGTTAGTCTACCCCAACCCATGCCACAGGGGGAAGCAGTAGGAATAGATGTCGGGCTAACAAATTTTATTGCCACTTCTCATGGTCTTTTAGTCAAGCGTCCGAAGTTTTTTGTCGATGCCCAACGCAAGCTGAAATTGCTGCAACAGCGTGTCAAGAGAAAACGATTAGGCTCGAACAATTGGAAAAAAGCACAAAAGAAAGTTGCTTCATTGCATGAGTACGTTGCTAATTGTCGTAAAGATTGGCACAGAAAGCTGTCTCACCAAATTTGTGACAGCGCCGGGATGGTGTTTGTTGAGGATTTGAATTTAGTTGGCTTGTCCCGTGGAATGCTGGGTAAACATTGCCTGGATGCTGGGTTCGGTCAATTCTTTAATATTCTTGAACAAACTTGTTTTAAGCGTGATGTCTATTTTCAAAAAGTAGATGCACGGAAAACAAGCCAAATCTGTCCTAACTGTGGTGTTGAGACAGGTAAAAAAGAATTATCAGAACGTACTCATGTTTGCTCGAATTGCGGCTATACCACTGATAGAGATGTTGCAGCCGCTCAAGTAGTTCTAGTTAGTGGACTTGCAGCCGTAGGGCATACGGTCAAGATGCTTGCAGAGGGTAAATTCATTGGAATCCCTAAGAAGCAAGAATCCTCGTACCTTTAGGTCGGGGAGTGTCAAATCCAGAATGAACCTGTGATGCGAAGTAAGCAGAATCTCGATTTAAGTCAAGACCCACCACCAGACTTGGTAATTGAGGTAGATTACACTAGCGCTTCTATTGACAGACTCCCGATATATCTGGCTTTGGGTGTTCCAGAGGTTTGGCGTTATGACGAACCTGTAATGCAGATTTACCAGTTGGGTGCGGGTGTATATGTTCCTTGTGATGTTTCGCCAACTTTTGCTAATCTGCTTTTAACAACTGAAATTCCTCGATTTTTGCAAGAAAGGTTAAAAATTGGGGAAATACCAATGATTCGCTCGTTCCGTAATTGGGTAAAACAGCAAATAGGAAATTGACAGGCGATCGCTAAAAGGCTATACCATATCAAGGTGCATCATACATAAGTTTTGATCTTATGCCTAATGTTGAACGTGACGAAAATAGAGAGCATCGCATTAAAACAGAAATAATTGCCGATGCTGAAGATAAAGAAGATCGGGCAATGGGTTGGTACTACTACCTCGACGATACCCTAAATGTCCCATTTATGGCTAATTTGAAGAAAAAATCACGCAAAACATCCGCAGTTGAGGAGAAAAAAGTTGAGGTGCTGGGAATGGCACCAGATGATGAGTGTTTAAAAGATATGTATGTGGAAGTGGTTTATCCCAATGGCCAGGATGAGGATGTGTTTACTGCCAAGCTATCAGATTTAGTAGCAATTGATACTGATATTGACACTAAAGAGGCGATCGCTGATTGGCATTATTGGTTGGCTAGAGGTTACAAATTCTAGATCATCCTGATAATTGAGGACTTATGTTGGGTTTAACTTTGTTTAACCCAACTTCTAAGAATACATTTTATTATTGTCTCGGTTGAATAAACATTAATGAAAGTTGCTTAACTATTCCAGTCTGATATTTAAGATATTTCAATAAATGTATATTTTAGTTACAGAAACAAGGGTACTTCCTTCACAGCTTCGTAATTTCTTGTAGCAACAAATTATACTTTACTGATTAAATTGAATTAATGAGGATTTTTCAATCAATTATTAACAGCTATATAAGCGTTATTTATAATATATAAAATTGCGTTTTTTACACAGGAGAGTAAGATTGCTAGAACTTCTATTTGATTTCTATCCCCACTCCCCACTCCCTACTCCCCACCTATGCAAGTAAGTTGGATAATCAAAGCAGATTACTATATATCCAAAAATATCATATTTCAAAAATCTATGAAACTGGCTCCGCAGACATATCAAGATGAAAATTCCAAAAAAGTTGATGCTGCTAATCAGAAGTTACTTGCAATGGAATATCAATCTTTTAATTTAGTAAACCAAAGCCAAAAAGCAGCAGCACAACTCTTATTATCGAGTCCTGAGTATAAAATTCAGAAACAGATTCAACACTTCTGGGTATTGCGGAAAGAAACCGTAACATCTCACTCTATGACCTTGAGCAAAGATACCAATCAAGCAAGAATTATATCTTTAGCTTGACAATTGTGAATATTCAAAGTTATGAATGATTCATCCTAATATTAGCAAAAGTTTAGTTAAATATGCCTTTTCGGATTTTAAGTTTAGACGGCGGTGGCATTCGCGGCGTAGTTTCAGCAACCATGCTGGCTATCCTGGAAAAGCAAATTAATCAACCCTTAAATCAATACTTTGACTTAATCGCTGGTACTTCTACAGGCTCAATATTAGCAGCTGCGATCGCCACTGGACGTAATAGTCAAGAAATTATTGACATATATAAACAACAAGGTTCCCGGATTTTTCCTTATCAAAGTCGTTTTTCATTCAAGCGATTTCCCTTACTACTCAGGTATGGTCTATCTGCGCCCAAGTTTGCAGATGATGGTTTGATTGAAGTCCTCAAAGAGACTCTGGGAGATACCCAACTATTAGATATTGTCAATCCGTTACTATTAATCATGGCTTACGATACCATTACTAGACAAGCAATAGTATTTAAAAGCTGGCGTGAAGATACTAATTATGGTAAATTACCATTACCCCTATGGAAGGCTTGCGTTTGTTCTGCATCTGCACCCACTTTTTTTCCAGCACAGAAATTAGAAAAAATAATTAATGGTAGAGTTGATTGTGCTGATGAAAACAGTATCACATTATGTGATCAAGTATCCTTAATGAATAATATATATAACGATAAACAAATTAGAATTACTAGTGGTAAAGGTGAAGGGCAAACGCGGACAATCAAAAAGTATCAAGGAGTGAGAAAATGCGCCTCTATTAATTCTCCTTGGGAAACTATCCCCGACCATACCTCTAGCTATTCATTGAAAACTATTTATTCTGCTATTGATGGTGGCGTTGCGGCTAATAACCCCTCTAGCTGTGCAGTGGCTGAAGCGTTGAGATTAGGACATCGATTAGAAGATATTAGCGTTCTCTCCATCGGTACTGGGGAACTAACACGGATGATCCCCTTTGAAAAAGCTCAAGCCTGGGGTTTAATCCAATGGGCGCAACCATTAATTGGTGTATTATTAGATGCTTCTTCCAATGTTCATGAATATATTACCAATAAAATTATGGAAGATCGCGTTTTAAGGTTGCAATTTAAGCTGGATGGTGAGTTAACAGGTAAACGCTTAAGTGATGATATCGATGATGTAACTCCAGAAAATATCAATAATTTAATTGAAGCGGCAGAAGTTTATATGCAACAACAAAACGTGCAAGCGGCTTTACAAGCATTTTTAAAATTGCAGTCATAGTTAATAAATCAGCCAAGCTGTTTGAAAGCTAAAATTCTACAGATTGGGATAAATCATCATAACTTTGTGCCGTTAACTATTCCTACTTTTAGTCATTTCAATACTAATTCTGCCGCCAAAATCGGGAATGGGTGCAGCAGGTTTACTGAGAATAACTTGTACTTGTGTGACGCGATCGCACTCTTGTAGGATAGAATCAGCGATCGCACCCACTAACCTTTCAATTAAAGAAAACTTAGCCGTTTTCACTAAATGTCGTATAGAGTTAATAACACCGCGATAATCAAGAGTATCTTCAATTGCGTCACTTTTGGCAGCTGTGGAGATATCTAACCATAACTTCACATCCACCTCAAACCATTGGCCTAATACCTGTTCCTCCTGTAGATACCCAGTGTAACCATAGCAGCGAATATTAGTTAAATGAATGCAATCCATAAGATATTGAGCGTAAATTTGACAGTAAATTTGACAATTGTTAGGGTAAAAAACTAACTTTCCTCGACGTAGTTCATATTATCTAATGACTATCCCTGATTTATCACCATTTACTTATAAAAATATTAATCAACTTTGGGCTGATATCTTAACCGAGACACTCAAACGCCTGGGATTAAATTGTGTCGTCATTTGTCCTGGTTCCCGTTCTACACCCTTAGTAGTCGCTTTTGTGCAGCAAGCACCAGATATAGAAGCCATTTCCATTCTCGATGAGCGTTCCGCCGCCTTTTTCGCCTTGGGAAGAGCCAAAGCCACAGGAGTTCCCGTTGCTTTAGTTTGTACTTCTGGAACAGCAGCAGCGAACTTTTACCCAGCTATTATAGAAGCCCAAGCAAGTCGCGTACCACTATTAATATTAACTAGCGATCGCCCGCAAGAACTGAGAAATTGTCATTCTGGGCAAACCATCGACCAAGTTAAATTATATGGTAATTACCCCAACTGGCAAGCCGAGTTAGCCATACCTTCACCAGACATGGAAATGCTAGGTTATTTGCGGCAAACAATTATTCATGCTTGGGAACGCTGTCAACATCCCACACCGGGAGCAGTACATTTAAATATACCCTTTCGTGACCCCCTAGCACCCATTCCCGATGGTACTGACTTCAGCCATTTACACTCAAAATTACACCCAGAAGACTTTTTTGCAGGTATAGCAAACATTCACCCCATACCTCGTTCCCCATACCCCATACCGCAACAGTGGTTAAACTCTGAGCGAGGAATAATTATTGCTGGTGTCGCCCAACCCCAAGAAGCCGAGAAATATTGTCAGGCGATCGCCCATCTTTCCCAAACACTCAACTGGCCTGTATTAGCAGAAGGACTTTCGCCAGTCAGAAATTATACCCAACTCAACCCCTACTTAATTTCTACCTACGACATAATTTTACGTAATCAACAAATAGCCCCAGAATTAACACCAGAAATAGTGATTCAAATCGGGGAAATGCCCACCAGTAAGGAACTACGCAACTGGCTATCTACAACCACACCCCAACGCTGGATAATTGATAGTAGCCATGAAAATCTAGATCCTTTACATGGAAAAACAACACATTTAAGAATATCTGTAGAAGATATAGACACCTGGGAAAATATCAAAACTGAACCAGGAACTTATTTACAAACATGGTGTGAAATTGACCAGGAAGTTAGCAAAAATATTGATCAAATCTTTGCGAATACAGACCAAATAATTGAAAGTAAAGTCTCATGGTTAATTTCTCAAATTCTCCCCCCAGGAACACAAATATTTATTTCTAATAGTATGCCCGTTAGGGATGTAGAATATTTCTGGAAACCAAATAACCTAGAAATAAAACCTTATTTTAACAGAGGTGCAAACGGCATTGATGGCATAACTTCCACTGCATTAGGAATATCCCATCATCAGCAAAGTAGCATCCTTTTAACAGGAGACTTAGCTCTATTACATGATACCAACGGATTTTTAATTAAACATAAATTCATCGGACATTTAACAATTATTTTAATAAATAACAACGGTGGTGGCATATTTGAAATGTTACCCATAGCCCAATTTGAACCACCCTTTGAAGAATTTTTTGGCACACCCCAAAACATAGATTTTAGTCAGTTATCCGCCACCTATAAAATAGAGCATGAATTGATTACTTCCTGGAAACAATTAACAGCAAAATTACAGACATTACCCCAACAAGGAATCAGAATTTTAGAACTGAGAACAAATAGAAAAACAGATGCTCAGTGGAGGAAACAAACCTTAAATAAACTCACTCAAAACATCCCCAACTCATTCTAAGCTGTCGTGCAACTTCCCCATTCCCTTCAATGCAAGATACAATTCTCACACTTGACATCCCAATCACCCATGACGCAAATCAACTGGCAAACCGCTAAAACCTACGAAGATATTCTGTATCATAAAATCGACGGTATAGCCAAAATCACCATTAACCGTCCTCATAAACGGAACGCATTCCGTCCCAAAACCGTCTTTGAACTTTATGATGCTTTCTGTGATGCTCGTGAAGATACGAATATTGGTGTAGTTCTATTTACTGGTGCAGGACCCCACACTGATGGTAAATACGCCTTTTGTTCTGGTGGAGATCAAAGTGTCAGGGGGAAGGCGGGTTATGTAGACGATGAAGGAATCCCCCGTTTAAACGTCTTAGATTTGCAGCGCCTAATTCGTTCTATGCCAAAAGTGGTAATTGCTTTAGTCGCTGGGTATGCTGTGGGTGGTGGACACGTTCTACACCTGATTTGTGACCTGACTATTGCTGCTGATAATGCGATTTTTGCCCAGACTGGCCCGAAAGTGGGAAGTTTTGATGGTGGTTTTGGCGCAAGTTATCTCGCCCGTGTTGTGGGACAAAAAAAGGCGCGGGAAATTTGGTTTCTCTGTCGTCAATATAATGCTCAAGAAGCCCTGGATATGGGTTTAGTTAATTGTATTGTGCCGGTGGAACGATTAGAAGCAGAAGGTATCCAATGGGCGCAAGAAATTTTAGAAAAAAGTCCCATTGCGATTCGGTGTTTAAAAGCAGCATTTAACGCTGACTGTGATGGACAGGCTGGTTTACAAGAACTGGCGGGGAATGCAACTTTGTTGTACTACATGACTGAAGAGGGTTCAGAGGGTAAGCAAGCATTTCTGGAAAAACGTCCGCCTAATTTTCGCACCTTTCCTTGGCTACCTTGATTCCTCTGCGGCGACTCTAAAATAACAAAATTGCATCTGAAACCCAGGTGCAATTTTTTGCTCTGCGAAAATATACAGCAGCAGAAATATGGAAAATTTAAAAGGTTAATATTATTTTTTGAGAATGAAATCTATAAGAATACTAAGCAACTTCTTCTACGGGAAGCATCATAGTTTTATTAGTATCTAAGGATAGAGTTTTGGTAGTACATAAAACCCTGGTTGCATCTGGTAAATCCCAGGATTCTTCCAAGGTTTCCCAAGCGGGTGCAAAAGGAGGAAGAGCTAAAGAACAAGCTTTCCAACCTGCTTGTACCGGAGTTCCTAACTGCTGACACATTCCACCCCTGCGACCTTCTGGCTGGTAATGACGACAATATTTACAGGCAGAGGTCAATAATTTAATGGGTTTCATTTGGGTACATCTTTAACGCAATTGATGGGTGATTTACATATCTATATTTTGCTCATATATCTAAAGAGGTAATTTAAGCAAAAAATCATTATTTTATATAGGTTTCAGCGATCCATAGCAGAAAATAAACTTTATTATGTCTTTATAATCTTGTTATATATGTCAAAGATCGCAGGAGTACACACACCTGTTTTTTTACAAAAACACATTGGGGATCAATAGGAATAGTTAAGGTTTGCATTTCTATCCAGTTGTAAATTTATGACTTTGGGGCGAAAATTTCTCAATGTAGGAACATCCTGTGGCAGAAGTGTGTAATCCAGAAAGGGCTGATTATGCCAACTCTTTGGCTGCACAAATACAACAAACTTGCCAACGCTGAAGTTCACCGGGTGGTGTGGGAGATTGACATTGAGGACATAGGGGTAAATGATGCGATCGCTCTTGAATAGTTTTAGTCCAAGCTATAAAAGCAGTATTTACACTATTAATAGTAGGTTTAACTGAACTGGGCGCAGGAGTAAGATCACCGAGATAGCTGGGATGTTCTTCTGGGGTGATAGTTTTTGGCTGTAAGTAATCGGGAATAGCTGACCAATTTTTAGTAGAAAAGCGAATATCAATCAAAGGTTCAGATAAGTTTTGATTTAACTTGAGTAATAGTGTTGTGCGTGAAAATGTCATGTTCTGCGCCCAAGCAGCGCTAGAAGTAGCTACCTGCAAAACCTGACGCTGAATTGATAAGGGACGGGTATGTTTAGCGGCTACCTTTCCTACAACATCAGGCCATAACTCCAGCAAACGCTGAAATGGGTGTTGTTGCCATTGAGCTTGTTGTTGGAGAATGCCTAAAATGTTATTAACGGATTGCAATGACATCTGGAAAATTGCTAAATGTGATTACAGGTCATTACCATTTTAAACTTCCCAGATATAAAGACAGGGATTTCCCCAGAGTCCCCAGTCCCTAGTCCCTAGTCCCCAATCCCCAGCTATAAGCGGAGAAATGAATCAAAGTAGTATGGTAAATTCCACAACAAATAAGTCTGGGTTGAATCCAGCACTAGCGGCGGCGTTAGCCAGCTTAGAAGTACCTATAGATCGAGAGTTAGCCCGATACCGACGGACACGGATGGGAATCAACGTCCAAAAGCCATCCAATGCGGGAAGTTATTTGAGTCCTCAAACCCTCAATTTGCCCCAATATTCGCCGACAACAGATACTCAAGGGGGGTTGCTGGTGAATCAAACTCCGTTAGAAAATCCCCCAGTTACTAACCCTAAATTAGAGGATTTCAACTTAGGGGTTGATTCTGAGTCTCCCAATTTACAAAATCCCCTACCTTCTAGCAATTTGGCGAGCAGTATTGTTCCCACGGTACGAAATCAGCCAAATCTCTCTCCGGGAAATCAGCAGATGTCACCACCAGATGACTATTTGGAATCTAGTGAAGCTCTGTTACGCAGCTTAACAGATGAAGAAAAGTCCACAACCAAGGCTAGTAGTTCTAATGATAGTTTGCTATCCCCTTTGGGTATTGGCTCGATGTTACTGTTACTTTTAGCCAGTCTGACTTTGGGTTATGTGGTATTCAATCCTAGTTCTTCAGGAGAGTCTGGGTTTAATTTGGGGAGATTGTTTTTTAGGGAATCATCCCCGATGGGTGAGGAAAATACTACCCAAGTTATTAATGGCGCTACGGGTGAAACTTCAGCACAGGTCAAACCTCTAGCTAAGTATCCTAATCTGGCGGTGAAGGAATTTCCAGAAGTCAGGAATCCCAGTGATATAGTTGGTTTACGACCCAGAACGGAACCAACACCTACGCCAGTAATTACCCCACCACCATTAGTTACTCCAGATGTGCAGTTATTACCACAGTTGGAGCCTGTACCAGTAGATGTACCGCCAAGTCCTCCAGCCGAAGATGTGGTAAATACGAATGGGGAAATCCAACCATCAGCAGATGGGTTTTATTATGTAGTTATGGATAATCAAGGCGATGGCGCTCTGTCTGATGCACAAAAAATAGTTCCCGATGCTTATTTGTCCCCTGGACGGACTTTAATTTATTTGGCGGCGGTGAGAACCCCAGAAGCTGCACAGGAAAGAGTGCAAGAGTTACAGTCTCAGGGTATTAAAGCCAGGATTCAGCAGCCTTGAATGCCCTTTCTAGTCCTTGCTGCAAGTGGCGCTGTGGAATTACAATCAATGGAGAGCCAATATGGAATTTATCAAGCGTATTCTGCGGGTAATCCGCGCAAATATCAATAGTCTGATTAATAGTGCTGAAGATCCAGAAAAGATTTTGCAACAGGCTGTGTTGGAAATGCAGGAAAATTTAGTGCAAATGCGACAAGGGGTAGCACAGGCGATCGCCAGCCAAAAACGCACGGAACGCCAAGCCCAAGCCGCAAAATCCACTGCGGAGGAATGGTACCGCCGGGCGCAATTAGCTTTACAACAAGGTAATGAGCCTTTAGCACGGGAGGCGTTAACTAAACGTAAGGCTTATCAAGAAACTTCTACGGCTTTATTTAGTCAAATAGAACAGCAAAATGATATCGTGGCGAGACTGAAAAAGGATATGCGATCGCTAGAGTTGAAAATGAGCGAGGCGAAAACTAAAAAAGATATGTACATCGCCCGTGTCCGTTCGGCTGAGGCTTCTGTCCGACTTCAGGATATGCTAGATACAGGTTCAGCTACCAGCAGTCTCAGTGCTTTTGAACGGATGGAAGATAAAGTTTTGCAAATCGAAGCCCAATCAGAAGCGATCGCCCAAATGGGTACTGATGACTTACAAAAACAATTTGATTCTCTAGAAGCTGGTGGTGACATTGATAGTGAACTAGCGGCTATGAAAGGACAGATGTTAACAGGTCAGGAAAATCCCGTGTCACCGAAGTTACCCCAAGTTGAAGAGTCGTGAATATTGGGCAATCAGCAAAATTAGGATATATCTTAAAAAATAAGGGGTGTTGGCAACTCCGATACCAAAACAGAAAGATTAAATTGGAATAGCAACCTATTAAAGTGTAAAAAAGGGAACTTTCCCACCAAGGGCGTAAACTCTACAAGGAAAAACACAACTATGGGATTATTTGATCGCATTAGACGCGTAGTCAGTTCTAACCTCAACGATTTGGTTAATAAGGCTGAAGATCCAGAAAAAATGCTAGAGCAAGCCATCCTGGAAATGCAGGAAGACTTGGTGCAGTTACGTCAAGGTGTGGCTCAGGCGATCGCCGCCCAAAAACGCACGGAAAAACAGTATAATGATGCCCAAAATGAAATCAACAAGTGGCAACGTAACGCTCAATTAGCTCTGCAAAAAGGCGATGAGAACCTAGCGCGACAAGCCCTAGAACGGAAAAAAAGCTTTAGCGATACCGGAACAGCGCTGAAAACTAGTCTCGATCAACAAACTACTCAAACTGAAAGCCTCAAGCGCAACTTAATCCAGCTAGAAAGCAAGATTTCTGAAGCTAAAACCAAAAAAGAAATGCTCAAAGCCCGGATTACTGCTGCTAAAGCCCAAGAGCAATTGGAAAGTATGACGCGGGGATTGAATACCAGCAGTGCTATGTCCGCATTTGAGCGCATGGAAGAAAAGGTGATGATCCAAGAAGCCCGCGCCCAAGCAGGTGCAGAAATGGTAGGTGCAGATTTAGAGCATCAATTTGCTCAGTTGGAAGGTAGTAGTGATGTTGATGATGAATTAGCAGCGTTGAAAGCAGGAATGCTAGCCTCTGCGCCCGAACCCCAAGCCGCCCTACCCCCAGAACAACCCACTAGCACCTCTACTCCTTCCCAGCCATCTAGTGAACCAGTTGATCGTGACTTGGAAGCCTTACGCAAGCAATTAGATCAACTCTAATTTTCCAGATTAATCGCCGTAAAACCTAGTTTTTCAGTCAGCTTGTCCCACAACCAACAGGTGTGGGATTTTGCATTTTCTCGCAGACTGGGACTGTCAGCTAACAGCAGTTAGCAGTTTTGAGGTAGAGTATTGTGTGTGGTAACTTTGATTAATCCCAGGTAATGGAGACAGTAATGAGTAAGGGTGTAATCACTATAACTGATAGTGAATTTGAAACCGAAGTATTGAAAGCCGAACAGACTGTACTACTTTACTTTTGGGCTTCTTGGTGTGGCCCTTGTCAGTTGATGTCGCCATTAATTAACCAAGCGGCTACTAAGTATGGCGATCGCCTAAAAGTAGTTAAAATAGAAGTCGATCCTAACCCTTTGACTGTCAAACAGTATCAAGTAGAAGGCGTACCAGCCCTCAGACTGGTTCAGGGAGAGCAGGTATTAGCATCCACCGAAGGAGCTATTGGCAAAGAAAAACTACTCAACTTCTTAGAAGAACACTTAAGTAGTAATTAGTCAAGAGTATCTGAGTAAAAACTAAGGACTAAATATTTACCCTGTGTAGCCCAAGGGTAGAAAGCGTAGCCGAAGAGCTAATAACTAATATGCAGTTTGCTAAACGTTTACACCCCCTGCAATCCAATGTCTTTGCGGATATGGACAAAGCTAAGGCCGAGGCTTTATCAGCAGGAAGAGAATTAATTGATTTGTCTTTGGGGTCTTCAGACTTACCAGCCCAACCCCACGTCATTGCAGCAATGGCGGAATCTCTCCATGAGCCTAGTACCCACGGTTACTTGCTATTTCATGGAACCCAGGAATTTCGCCAAGCCGCAGCTAGGTGGTATGAACAAAAATTTGGCGTTACAGTTGACCCAGAAACTGAAGTTTTACCCCTGATTGGTTCTCAGGAAGGTACAGCCCATTTACCTTTAGCACTGCTGAACCCCGGAGATTTTGCCCTGTTGCTTGATCCTGGTTATCCCTCCCATGCTGGGGGCGTGTATTTAGCTAGTGGGCAAATATACTCAATGCCGCTACGAGAAGAAAACAATTTTTTACCAGTATTTGGTGATATTCCTGGGGATGTGGTGGCTCAATCGCGGATGATGGTATTGAGCTATCCTCATAATCCTACAGCAGCGATCGCGCCTTTATCTTTTTTCCAAGAAGCTGTAGCCTTCTGTCAGCAGCATGATATCGCCTTAGTTCACGATTTTCCCTATGTGGATTTGGTATTTGCAGCCACTGGGGATATAGCCCCAAATCAATCCTTAGTTCCTTCTGTGCTGCAAGCAGACCCCGATAAAAGCACTTCTATTGAATTTTTTACCCTTTCCAAATCTTATAACATGGGTGGCTTCCGCATCGGTTACGCCATCGGTAACGCCCAATTAATTCAGGCTTTACGCCAAGTTAAAGCAGCAGTGGATTTTAATCAGTATAAAGGAATCTTGAACGGTGCGATCGCCGCCCTCACAGGTTCCCAAACTGGAGTCACAGATGCAGTTGCTACCTTCCGTAAACGACGTGATGCTTTTATCAGTGCATTACATGATATTGGTTGGCAAGTCCCCACCCCCCCAGGCACAATGTATATTTGGGCTAAATTACCCTCACCTTGGGAGCAAAACTCCGTGCAGTTCTGTACTGAGTTAGTCAAACAAACTGGTGTCGCGGCTTCCCCTGGTGCTGGTTTTGGCAAATGCGGAGAAGGTTATGTGCGCTTTGCTTTAGTCCATGAACCAGATATTTTAGCAACCGCTGTCAAAAGAATTGCCGAGTTTTTGTAGTTCCCCGATACAAAACCATCGTCAGATTTTCACAAATACTATACAGAAACTTTACCCAACTTAGTCTGCCTTTGTTTACATTGGTTTTGTGTGATCAACTACTAAAAATTGGCTACTAATGAGACTCTGATTTTAATTTGAGTCGGCAATTTAACCTAGCCAAAGTTATCAGGGGCATTAGTATAAAACCATACTGTAAATGTAATCGAGACTAATTGATGAAAAATATTTTTCCATCCCTGATGGTTGCCAGTGCAATGGCTGCTGGTGTCAGTGCGATCGCTACTACCCCAGCACAAGCCGCTAGTTTGATAAATGTCAGTATTGGCGGAACCAACCCAATTGATTATTACGTTTACGATTCAAATGGTGTAAATACCTTTCCAGTGCCAAGTACCCTGGCAAACGTGGAAAAAGTCCTGGAAAATGCTAATGCTGCCAACCCTACGGGTAATGTAGAGTTAGCTGCTACTAGTGAACAACCGGGTTTCGACTTTACCAGAAACACCACCTTAGAAGGGACGATTAATGGTAAAAATCTGATCATCAGTAGTTTAACTTTAGATGATTGGATAACTCCCTACAAAGACACCAATTTAACATTTGGGGAGTTTTGGTTTAATGAAGCGTTAACCGCTAATGGTTTTGGTAGCTTAGTTGGGACACCCACCGCTAGTGCTTTGTTTACCGGTTTTGTCGATAATGGCGGTTATCAACGGTTTAGCGATCCTAATATCGCCTATGTCAATCAAGAAGACCCCAATGGACCCATTAGCATTGGTCTAGCAGGTGTGCTGAATGCTCGTGATTTGTTATTCAGCACTGTACCCCCTGAGTTTCAACCACTATTGGATCAAGTAGATACCATACAAGCTAGTGAAGTTTACAGGTACATCTATGAAGGACAGACAGACTTGCAGTACAGTTTTGTCGCCATACCTTCAGGTTTATCTGAAATAAGTTCTCCGCTCTCACACACTGGCATTTATGACCCAGTTATCATTCCCAATGTACCGCCAACATCAGTCCCAGAACCTTCAGTAATTTTAGGTATATTAGGCGTGGCTGGGATGATTGCTACAAAACGCCAGTTGAAAAAAAGTATTTAGTATAGCCGGGGACTGATAAAATTACCCTTTCAACGCCCTTCATCGCTCAGGGCTGTTTCATTCGCTTGTGTGGGAAATTTGTCAACAGGATAATCTCACGCAAAGGCGCAAAGGCGCAAAGAAAAATCAGGTATTTCGGGCTGAAGACCCCAAAATTTTTTGTCCTAATTGTGGATTTGCCTTCAATTTTTATCTCTTTGACCCTTGCAATTTTAACCCTTTTAGGGAACGAAACAGCCCTGCTTCCTCGCTTGCGGGGTGGAGTAAAAAAAACTATAATCATGAGTTACGCAGAGTAACCCACTTTATGATTTTGGGAAAATTTATTTTGTAATAATAGCTACTTGATAAATCGCCTAAATAGCAGTTATTATTACATATAATATTTTCAAGACAATCGATCATGAATAATATCCTGGAAAAATTGGCGGTAACAAGTGCGGTTTTTTTGGCAGTGTCCCTGGGAGGAATATCTAAATCTCTGGCTATTGTCTTTACTGGAGATACAACGGGACAACCTACATGGAACCGTCCTGTACAAGGTAACCCGCCTACCAATTTATCATTGGCCGGAACTGCTGTTCCCTATTCTGTTCAAGAGTTTTTTGTAGATACAAATGGTGCTTACAATTTTCTTTCAACCACCATCTGGGATAACTTCACTTTTCTCTACGCTTCCGCTTTTAATCCTACTGCGCCATTCACCAATGTGATCATCGGTAACGATGACTTCCCCACCATTGGCATCTCTGGTTTTAATGGAGTCAATCTCACAGCCAATCAATCTTACTTTTTTGTAACCACAGGATTTGCTAACAGCGATTTTGGGACTTTTACTAATGAGATCACAGGACCCGGAACCATAACTCTAGGTAGCCCAACCCCTGTGCCTTTTGATTTTTCTCCTAATACCAGTGTGTTCATCCTGGCCGGTGCTTATGGGGTTAAACGACTATTGATGCGCCGGAAACCAGTGAAATTACTGATTGAAGAGAAAGAAATGGCTGTGAAAGGTTGATAACATCAGTTAGTTAATTTTAATTCTCTACTTTGATTTCATTGGCAGAGTAGGGAAAAATTGTGTATGTAATTATTTGCGCCTTTGCGCGAAAAAAATTCGTAAAATAAAAACAGGTAACTTGTCAAATTCCCACAATTAACCTGTGACCATATCTCCTCGCATCATACCACTGGTCAAAGACCCAGAACGTTTAGAAAATCGGCTCGCGGAAATTCCACCGGAAGCGGGGGTTTATTTTATGCGGGATAGTACAGATAGTATTATATATATAGGTAAATCCAAAAAATTGCGATCGCGTGTGCGTTCCTACTTTCAGGATAGCAATTACACCAGCCATCGTATCGCTACAATGGTACAGCAGGTGACAGACATTGAATTTATTGTCACTGATACAGAAGCAGAAGCATTAGCCCTAGAAGCCAACTTAATTAAGCAGCATCAGCCATATTTTAACGTCTTACTCAAAGATGATAAAAAATACCCTTACGTTTGTATTACGTGGTCAGAAGACTATCCCCGCATATTCATCACCCGCAAACGCCAACTAGGTAAAGCTAAAGATAAGTTTTACGGGCCTTATACAGATACAGGTTTATTACGAGAAATCTTACACATATCTAAACGCATCTTTGCATTACGCCAACGACCGCAACCATTATTTAAAGACCGTCCTTGTTTAAATTATGACTTGGGGCGTTGTCCCGGTGTCTGTCAGCAGTTGATTTCACCGTCAGAATACCGCCAAACTGTGCAGAAAGTCGCAATGGTATTCCAAGGAAGAACTCAAGAATTGCTAGATATTCTCACAAAACAAATGCAAACCGCAGCTGAGGAGTTAAATTTTGAATTGGCGGCGCGGATTCGTGATCAAATATCTGGTTTAAAATCTTTAACGGCGGATCAAAAAGTTTCCTTACCAGATGATACCGTTTCACGGGATGCTGTGGCACTGGCAGCAGATAAAGAACGGGCTTGTATTCAATTATTTCAGATTCGGGCTGGACAATTGGTGGGACGTTTAGGATTTATTGCAAATAGTCAGGCTGAACCTGGAGCTATTTTACAACGAGTTTTAGAATCACATTATCAAACTGCCGATGCTGTGGAATTTCCCGCAGAGATTTTGGTACAGCATGACTTACCAGATGCAGAAATTTTGGCAGATGTCTTGAGTCAACGCAAGGGTAGAAAAGTGACAATTTTAACTCCTCAGCGTCAAACTAAGGCAGAATTAATAGAGATGGTAGAGCGCAATGCTGAGTATGAATTGCAAAGAATGCAAAAATTGAGCGATCGCAACCATGAAGCCTTACAAGATTTAACCAATATTCTCGATTTACCCGATTTACCCCACAGAATCGAAGGTTATGATATTTCTCACATTCAGGGTTCCAATGCTGTTGCTTCCCAAGTAGTCTTCATTGATGGTTTACCGGGGAAACAGCACTATCGCCACTATAAAATCAAAAATCCCACAGTTACATCGGGACATTCCGATGATTTTGCCAGTTTAGCGGAAGTCATTCAAAGACGGTTTCGCAAGTATAGCGAAGATCCGCAATTATCGAGGGTGGGAAATCCTGACTGGCCTGATTTAATTATGATTGATGGCGGTAAAGGTCAATTATCTGCGGTGGTGGATGTTTTGCAAGAAATGAATTTATTAGCAGACTTGCGGGTTGTGAGTTTAGCGAAGCAGCGAGAAGAGATTTTTTTACCGGGAGAATCGGAACCTTTAGAAACGGAAGCAGAACAACCAGGAGTACAGTTATTGCGGCGGTTAAGAGATGAAGCCCATCGATTTGCGGTGAGTTTCCATCGTCAGCAGCGTAGTGATAATTTCAGGCGATCGCGTTTAGATGAAATTCCCGGTTTAGGACACCATCGTCAAAAGCAGCTTTTAGGGCATTTTCGCTCAGTTGATTATATCAGACAAGCCACACCAGCACAACTAGCTGAGGTTCCAGGGATTGGCCCCAGGTTAGCCCAAGAAATTTACGATTATTTTCACCCTAATTGAGTAGTTTCAATTTGATTGATCAATCATTAATTTTTCTAGAATTTCATTCCATTTCTCTTTGTGAATTTTTTGAATTTCGTTATCTGATTCTATCAATTGTGAATATAGGTCAATAAAATCAGTGATAGACATGACTAATCTTAAATAATATTTAATTGTGGGAATAATTCCATTAAGAATTACTTGACAGCCATGTTCTAATGAAATTTGCCTAATAAGTTGATTAATCTTATCAGTCTCTAGTTGATTAACATCTTTTGATGCAAAAATGTAGTATCTTTGAGGGTTATATTTGATAATTTTATTTTTAGCCCGGTAAACCATTTGTAGAGTAATTTCTTGCCCATATTTAATTTCTATAGCTTCAATAAGATGATCACTATCATCAAAAATTTCAATATCTCCAGCAGTTTTAGAAGTTCTGTCAGATGCTGTATGACTTCCTAATTTTTTTAACTTGCAGGAATTATATCTAGAAATTTCCTTGACTAAAATTTGATAAAGGGCATACAAGGCAATAACAGGCAATTTTGGCCCCCCATCAGTTTTATAGTTATAATTAAAATGCTCGTCTAAAGCATTAACTACGCTCTTTAAATCTAATCTTTCTGGATTAAGTAGGTGGGCGTGAAATAACCAAAATGTGTAACAATAAGTAAATACAGT
>NZ_CAWUOL010000017.1:0-66771 GCF_963923915.1 Nodularia chucula CCY0103
TTTCTTGTTTCCGTAATTTCCCTGTGTGACAGCTAAGGGTGCGGAATGTGGGTTAGAGGGTGCTGGCGCAGCCCAATACTTTGGGGCTTTTGGTGAATGTTTAAATAATCCTGATTTTGTATTTTTAGCCCGGAGTCGTCGCCCACCAGGAAATCCGGTAAATGCTATGTTAAGTTTTGGCTACCAAATTTTATGGAACCATTTGTTAACTATGATTGAACTTCAAGGATTAGACCCATATTATGCTTGTTTACATCAAGGAACACAACGCCATGCGGCGCTGGCTTCTGATTTAATTGAAGAGTTTCGCGCCCCGATGATTGATTCTTTGGTGTTGTGGTTAGTGAATAGCAAAGTTGTCAAAGTAGAGGAAGATTTTGAATATCATGATGGCGGTTGTTATTTGAATAGTTGTGGTCGGGTTAAATATATTAAATATTTTCTACAGCGTTTGGAGGAAGAAGTGCAGAATAGCAACGGGGAAAAACAACCCCGGTGGGATTTAATCACTCAGCAAATTAAAAATTTTAAAGTTTTTGTTTATCATCCCAGTCAATTATATCAGCCTTATGCAATTCGGTAAATGCTGTTTTATATTATTGTCTATGATATTCCTGATGATAAGAAGTGCAAAAAAATATCAAATTTATTAGAGGGATATGGTCAACGAGTTCAATATTCAGTTTTTGAATGCATTCTTAATCAACGTCAATATGATGAATTGAAAAAAAGATTACGTAAACATATAAATTTTTCCCAAGACAGTCTACGGTTTTACCCTGTGACTCAACATACTTTTAAACAAATTGAAACTTGGGGGGAACCATCGGTTACGCAACTTCCTGGTTCAACTATTATTTAGGGAGTGTACTTCGACTGCGCTCAGTGTTGTAGGGTGTGTTAGAGGATGTTTGTAACGCACGAAAGGCTTTCAGGATGGTGCGTTACGCTTCGCTTTAGCGGAGCCATGCCCCTTGGGCTATACAGCACCCTACGTGTTTTTCAGAAATCAAATATGATTCCTATATTATTTAGGGAGTGCTTATCATATTTTTGGCTATGTATAGAGAAACTTTAATAAAATTTAATATTTTGGGTAATGAATTTATCAGGGCGATCGCCAAGAAAATATCCCAGAATGGGTAAAATAAAAAATACGGTGACGACTAATTGATCAATTAGTTATCCTAGAAAAATGGATTCAAATTTAAGTCCTCAGTTAAATTAAGTATCGTGCTTCTGAGGCATCCCAAACACGACCAAGTAAACCAAGTTCAAACCACATCTTAAACTACTAAAGAGCTTCCATAATCATAATGCCTGTGATTGAGAAAAAACGAACTCGCGATCTGCCCCAAATCAACGAACGCATCCGGTTCCCGAAGATTCGAGTCATTGATACTGATGGCGCACAATTAGGAATTATGCCTCCACAAGAAGCACTACAACTAGCTGAAGACAAAGAGCTAGACCTAGTATTGCTAAGTGATAAAGCTGACCCCCCGGTTTGTCGGATCATGGATTACGGGAAGTACAAGTTTGAGCAGGAGAAGAAGGCACGGGAAGCCCGGAAAAAGCAGCACACGGCTGATGTAAAAGAAGTGAAGATGCGCTACAAAATCGAAGAACACGACTACAATGTCCGTGTGAAGCAAGCCGAGCGCTTCCTCAAAGATGGTGATAAAGTGAAGGCAACTGTGATGTTTCGGGGTCGAGAGATTCAACACAGTGATTTGGCGGAGCATTTGCTCAAGCGCATGGCTAAGGATTTAGAACCCCTTGGTGAAGTGCAGCAAGCACCGAAAAAAGAAGGCAGAAATATGATGATGCTGATTTCGCCGAAAAAGTAGTTCACTAAGTTTTCCCAATACCAAGTATAATCTACAACTGAATTTCAAGTTGACCCAAGTCGTTGAAATTTTTACCAAATTGATAGTCCTGAGCCTTGACTGGGAAAGATAATCTCAGTTGCTCAGGATTTTTGCTATTTATGGAGATGATAAAAGTGTAAAATTTGCTGAATGTGAGATTCGGGGTTTTAAATGCTGACAAAAACAGCTATGTGTACAGCATATTGCCTTAATTTATCTTTGAGTTGAGTAATACTGAATTGGGAAGGGTTTGGAACCTGTGATCAAGTTTGGTATTTTCTGTGAAGTGATTCTTGGTTTAATTTTAGTGTAGCTTGCGGTGCATGGAACTGAAAAAAAAGTCGTTGGCTGCAAATAAAAGCCTCAAAGCACAATTATTCCAGTGGTTAAATCTTCGCCCTGAAGAAGGTAAACGCACTTGGATGATGTTTAGTTTTTATACTACTGTCTCAGTGGGTTTATGCTGGGCGGAAAACAGTACAGTGGCGCTGTTTTTGGATGAGTATGGCTCTGGACAGTTGCCGTGGATGTATATTGCTAGTGCTGTGATGAGTATGGCACTGGTGTTTATTTACTCTTGGCTGCAAAGGGTTTTTCCCTTGCGGTGGGTCATGGTGACGATCGCACCTTGTATGGTAGTGCCATTAATCTTGATGCTATCCTTACGGGTGGGCAGTTTTCCCCTATTGACAGTAGCTGTAGTTTTTGTACTGCGGTTGTGGGTAGATGCACTGTATGTGATCAATGATCTGAATACCTCTATTGTTGCTAATCAATTATTTAATATCCGAGAAATTAAACGTACTTATCCCCTAGTGAGTAGTGGGATGTTAGTAGCGGATGTGATCAGTGGTTTTAGTTTGCCTTGGATGCTGCAATTCATCAAACTAGAGCAAGTGATTCTCATCGCCTGTGCGGTAATTATCTTTGGCTCAGGAATTTTATATTATTTAAGTGTTAACTATCCCCAAGCCTTCCCCGATGCTCCCCAACGGGTGATTCCCGAAGAACAAGCAACGCGACACCGCCGCCTAGAAGTCCCATTAAGGCGCTATACGTTGTATTTGTTCGCTTTTGTGGGTTTTTTACAAATCATTGGCTTATTAGTCGATTTTCAATACCTGCGGGAACTGAACTTATCTTTAGATACCCGTGAACTAGCTAGTTTTTTGGGTCTGTTTGGTGGGATTGTGGGACTATGTGAGTTAATTACTCAGTGGTTTATTTCCAGTCGGATCACGGAACGGTTTGGGGTATTTGTCACGGCTGCTATGCTACCCCTAATTGTGGGTTTGATTTTACCAGCAGGTATTACTTTCATTTCTTTGTTCAATTTAGTCCCTGGGTTACAAGCGAAAGGCTTCTTTTGGGGCTTGGTGGGGCTAAAATTCGTAGATGAATTGTTACGCTATACCTTTGTTCTCAGTAGTGGTCCGGTACTATACCAACCGATACCAGAACGGATTCGCAGTCGGACTCAAACTTTATCAGGGGGTACGGCTGAGGCGATCGCCACTGGACTGGCAGGTATAATTATTATCGCTACTTTATTTGTTTCTAATCAGTATGTACCCATCCACGTGCAGAAGTGGGTATTAATTATAGAAACAGTATTGATCGCTTTGGGTTGTTTAAGAGTAGTGTTTCTGCTGCGATCGCGTTATGTTGATTTATTAGTATTAACCGCAGAACGGGGAGAACTGAGTGCAGCCAATGTGGGTTTGCGTTTCTTCCACCAGGGAATCATCAAAATCTTAGTAGAACCAGGTAGCATCTCCGATAAAAAATCCTGCATTGAACTATTGGCACAAATGGACTCCCAAGGTGCAGCCCAAGTTTTAGCTCCTTTACTGATAGAATTACCCCCAGAATTGCAACGCCAAAGTTTGGAAGTAATGCTGATGGCGGATGTCAGTCCCATTTATGCTCTGGAAGTGCGCGCCTTATTAGAACAACCCCAGGGAAAAAATGATCCCGAAGTTTTTGCCCTAGCACTGCGTTACGTCTGGCTGGCGGAAACTAACCCGAATTTATCTTTATTAGAAGAGTATCTGCAACCACGACATCATTCACTGATTCGCGCCACCGCCTCAGCCTTAATTTTGCGTCAGGGAACACCACTGCAAAAAATCGCCGCTACCAAAACTATGCGCCGAATGCTCACCCATAAACAAGAGCGAGAACGGGTGAATGGAGTCAGAGCGCTGAGAGAAGCAGTATATCTCCAAGCCTTGCGAATTTACATTCCCAATCTGTTACAGGATGAGTCGTTACGGGTACGTTGTGCAGTTTTAGAAATGATTGCTGCAACTCGTTTAGAGGAATATTATTCGGCATTAGTGGCGGCGCTGTATTATAAATCCACTCGCAGCACGGCTATGGGTGCTTTGACACGACTGGAAAATGAAGCCTTGGGAATCCTCTTGCAAGTGGCTACAGATGTTTACAAACCAGAAATAGTGCGGATGTATGCTTGGCGTACCATTGCTCAAATTGGCACTCTGGAAGCGATGGAAAGTTTATGGAAGCATTTAGAAATGTCTTGGGGGGTGACGAGATATCATATTCTCCGGAGTTTGGTGAAAGTTAATTCACAAGCCGAAAGTGGTAGTAGTGTGGATACTTTCCATCAAGATCAGGTGGAAAATCTGATCTTACAGGAATTAAAGTTTTTGGGGGAAATTTACGCCGCCTATCTGGATTTTCAACAACCACAAATCCCAAGAAATCAGTCACCGGAAACAGAGAGAATGGGAGTGATTACGGGTTTATTGCAACGCGCATTGCAAGAGTTAGAAATGGATGTGCAAGAGCGATTACTGTTATCTTTGAGGTTGCTGTACTCGCCGGAAAAAATGCAAGCAGCAGCATTTAATCTTAAATCAGCATCGGGGACAAATTTAGCCCAGGGTTTAGAAATTTTAGACCATACAATTACTTTGCCAATTAAGGGACTAATTATCAATATTTTAGATCGGCGATCGCCCCAAGAAAAACTCAATTATTTGGTAGAAGCAGGTTTGGGAGAATATAACCCCATGACAGTTAAACAACGGATTAGCTGGATGCTCACCCTGAGTCATTTTCTCTCTGATTGGTGTTTAGCCTGCTGTTTCCATTATGCTCAAGTGAGTCGGATTCGATTAAGCATTGATGAGATTTTAATTGCCCTCCGTCATCCTACCAGTTTTGTCCGGGAAGGTGCGATCGCCTATCTTAGTGTCGCCTCCCGTCGCGTTTTGCTAGAACTATTACCCCAACTGCAACAAGACTCACATCCCTTAGTAGCTACTCAAGTGGAAGAATTAATGAAAAAATATTCTATTGGGGAGTAGGGGGAAGAGGCAGGGGTGCAGGGGGCAGGGGGCAGGGAGAGGATCAATACAGTTCAGTTAAACATTTCTTCCTTCTCATTCTTCACTTGGTGTCCTTGGCGTTCTTGGCGGTTCGTTAAAAAAATGACCTAAACGAAGAGTTTGAATCTTAACTGAACCGTATTGGGGAGAGGATGATCTTTATTCGTTAAAACAAGTATGTACGTTCTTATTGGTGGAGCTGGTTTAGTTGGGTTGAATTTGGCACAAAAGCTCGTAGAATTGGGGCATACAGTCGCAGTAATTGATAATGATCCTACCGCTTGCCGTTATGCCCGTGAACAAGTGGGAGCTATGGCTTTTGAAGGTAGCGCTGTTAGTACCGAAACCTTATTAGAAGCCGGGATTCGCAAAGCCGACGCTTTAGCAGCAGTTCTCCGAAGTGATGCCCTAAATTTAGCTATGGTAACTCTAGCTAAACACTACGGTGTACCTCTGATTCTCTCTCGGATGCGTCACAGTGATTTTACTGAACCTCTGCGTATAGCTGGAGCCAATCATATTATCAGCACTATCGAATTAGCGGTTTCAACTATGGTAAATGCTATTGAATATCCACAAGTGGAATCGATGATGCACTTTGAACAGGGACAAATCGAAGTCCTCAAAATGCTGATTCCCAATAATTGCTACGTTGTGGGTCGGAGTGTGGCGGAAATTGCTCAAAACCCCAATTTTCCTCAAGGTTCTCTGATTATTGGCTATCAATCCCATCCCCATACAGATTTAATTATTCCTAATGGCAGTACCGTAGTTGACCCTAATTCAACTGTGTTAATTGTCACTAAGCCGGGAGTTTTACATCAGGTGATTGATTTTATTGAAGGGTGTAGGGAGTAGGGAGTGGGGAGTGGGGAGTGTGGGGAGTGTGGGGAGTGTGGGAAGTGTGTTAGATGGCGTTAATCATCTTCTAATTGGAGTAATTGTTCATCGATGGTTTTAATGCGATCGCGGACAATTTCTTCCGATAAAATACTCTTACGCATTGCTTCAGTCAGTGCGCCCTTTTCAGCCAACAGCAAACGCCGACGGATAGCATCTAGTTTACTGCGATCGCCTCTTTTAGAACCAAAATCTCCCTGACGACGATTGTAAAACTCTCTCAGCGCCTTTTCTGCACTAGCAATCCTCACCTGATAACCTGAGCGCATCTCCTCATAGATAGACTTCGGCAAAACTCCCGATTTCAACAAACTATCCAATTCATCCTGCGCCGCCTTACCCGTCATTAACTGCGCCTGCATTTCCTCCACACGTTGGCGAGTCGGGGAAAACTGAGACAAATTTAAACGTTTCACCAACCAAGGTAAACTTACACCCTGTCCCACCAAAGACAGTAAAACCGTACCAAAAACAATCGCAATAATTTGTTCTCGCCCTACCAGTCCACTCGGCAAACTTAACGCCAACGCCATAGACAGCGAGCCTTTAATATTACCAAGAAATAAAACGTGCTGCCAACGCCACGGAATAGCACGATCAAACCAACCCACCATAGCTAACAGAGGATACACAGAAACCATCCGCCCCATTTGGTAAGCCAGAATAGCCAACAAAACCCCAGGCAAAGTATACCAAAGAGTTGTTAGATTCACCTCCAACCCAATCAACAAAAAAATCAGGCTATTTACACCAAAACCCAGCGACTCCCAAAAAGTCAGCAAAGTCAAGCGAGTCGAAGCCGAAACATTACCAGCAATACCCTTTGTCCCCACAATTAAACCAGCCACAACCACCGCAACCACACCGGAAACGCCCAGTAATTGCCCAGCTTGGAAAGTTCCCAAAGCCACCGCCATCGTCAGTAAAATACTACTCAGAGGCTCATCAGAACGGACAAATAAACCCGTACTCAAATAACCCACAACCAAACCCACCAAAGTCCCACCGACAATCACCACAAAAAATTCCTGCAATCCACTCAGAATTGAGAGTGAGCCAGTCGCATTAAATTGTAGAATTAAGCTAAATAAAACTAGCGCCATAGCGTCATTGAATAAGCTTTCTCCTTCCACAATGGTAGAAAGTCGTGAAGGTACAGCCACCTCTTTGAACACAGCAATCATGGAAACAGTATCTGTGTTTGCTAAAATCACCCCAGCTAACAGGGCTTGTATCCAATCTATTCCCAGTCCCAATTTTAAAAGTATTGCCGTCACGGCAGAAGAAATCACCACCCCCGGCCCTGCCAGTAAAGCAATGGGTTTCACCGTACTACGCAAGCGGCTAATGTCAGTATTAATCGCCGCCTCAAACACCAGAATTGGTAAACATAAACTTAATATGAGAGAATCATTCAAACCAATGCGGCTCGGTAGCAATTCCGTAATTGCCAAACCCGCCAGCACCAAACCCGCGACATAAGGCACTTTTAGCCTGCGAGATAGCAGCGCTACAGCTGTAGCAACTAACAGAAGAATAATTGAAACCTTGACTAATTCGGTAACATCCACTGAGATTTTGAAAAATTATTTTACTGTGCTGATAAATTTTAATCTTTAACCGGAGGTGAATACAGTCCAGTCTCATCTACTCCCTATCCCCATTCCCCAGTTGAAATCAAAAATAATACCAAGATTTACTTATGATGATCGAATCAGCAATGGGTGAAGAGATAATCACCGCTAATCTCAAGCAATTTCTTTTGGTACTTTCCGTATCTTTAGGAGTGGCGACGTTACCGCAGATATTTAGTTGGTTTCGCCATATACCATATACCTTACTTTTAGTAATTGTCGGCTTAGGCCTGGCTTTTATAGATGTCCGCCTAGTCACCCTTTCCCCCGAATTAATTTTATTCATTTTCTTACCCCCTTTATTATTTGAAGCCGCCTGGAATTTGCACTGGGTAGAGTTGAAGAAGAATTTGGTGACAATTTGCCTATATGCAGTTTTAGGGGTGGTAATTTCGATTGCAGGCATTGCTCTGGGTTTAAATCAAATAGCGGGAATCTCTTTAACCACAGCTTTGCTAATTGGGGCTAGTTTAGCTGCTACTGATCCCGTTTCTGTGACAGCTTTATTCCGGGAATTGGGCGTGGGTAAAAATCTCACCACCATGATGGAAGGGGAAAGCTTATTTAATGATGGTATGGCTGTAGTCGCCTTTGGTTTTATGGTGGCGCTGTCTTTAGGTCAGGCGGAATTGGGTTTTCAGTCCATTGTGTTGGAATTAGGGATCGTGATTGGTATCGGCGTAGCAGTGGGGGGAATAATTGGTTTTGGGATTTCTTATCTCACCCAGCGCTTTGATTTACCAATGGTGGAACAGTCTTTAACTCTGGTGTCTGCTTACGGTACTTACTTAATTATTGAGGAGTTGGGTGGTTCTGGGGTAATTGGAGTTGTCACCACGGGTTTGATTTTAGGTAACTTTGGTTCCCGCATTGGCATGAATCCCCGTACTAGGGTGATTGTTTCAGAATTTTGGACTTTTTTGGCGTTTTTTGTCAACTCCATTGTATTTTTATTAATTGGCGACCAAATTCGGTTTGCAACTTTGGGAGAAAACCTGCAAATCATCGCTATTACTATAGTCGCCATGATTCTGATGCGGGCTATAGCTATTTATGTTCTGAGTAATTTAAGTGCTGCGATTACCCAAGAGCAAATTTCTTTACCAGACCAAACAGTTTTATGGTGGGGTGGGGTACGGGGTTCTGTGTCTATAGCCTTGGCTTTAAGTGTACCCATTGGATTACCAGAACGAGACAAAATCATTGCTACTGTTTTTGGAGTGGTTTTATTCACTCTGCTGGTGCAAGGATTAACTATTAAACCTTTGTTAGAAAAGCTGAATCTTTTAGGTGATGCGCCTCTGCGAGATGAATATTTAGAACTGGCTACTCGTTATGTCGCCCTAGAAAGGGTTTTAGAATATCTGCAAAAAGACCAACGTCCGGGTATTGATCCTGAGTTTTACCTTTACCAAGAAAGTTTGATTAAAGGGGAGTTAGAGAATCTGCAAATCAAAATTGATAAGTTGCAGGTTGAGTATCCGAATCTTCGCAGTTTTACTACTGAACAGTTCCGGGAAGAACTTTTAGGTATTGAGGCTGATACTTATGCAGAGTTTGTCCGCGCTGGTCGCTTAAATACCGAATTGGCTTCTGTCCTAGAAAGTGTTTGGGAACATGGGGATGGTTGATTTGAGGGAATTTGCACGCAGAGACGCTGAGGCGCTGAGGGAGGAGTTGAGGAGATTTGTTAATTAGATTTTTTCGGGATTAATTGGCGCAGGAAACGGAAACAAATGGTTGCAAGTATCCATAGTCTGAGATACATCCAGATGATCTCTTTGAATATTTTTCTGAGGAAGTTACTCATGGGTAATTGCTGTGAAAAGTTAAATTTCTTGACGCGATGTCAGTTTGATTAGTTGCTGGTTTTCCCCTCTCTTTTTATAGCAACGTCCAAGCCTCCGAGGTGTTAGGACATAAACTGATCATAAAAGTTAGACACCGAACCGAAAGGCTTTTACCCCACTCCCTACACTCCCCACACTCCCTACTCCCCACTCCCTACTCCCCAACACTAGGTTTCCATTTATCTAAAATATCTTTAAATACAAGTTCTTCTATCCAGGTTTTTGCAACTACGGCTAAGGGTAAGGCCATGACTAATCCTAAAGCGCCAAAGAAGGTGGCGAAAAATAATTGGGCTGTGAGGGTAAAGGCTGGTAAAAGCGATACCTGTTTGGCCATGACTGTGGGGGTGAGCCAATAGCTTTCTATGTTCTGAATTATCAGGTATAAGATTAAAACTGCGATCGCCTTCCAAGGTGTATCAAGAAAGGCAATAGTCATCGGTAAAACTACGCTTAAAGTGGGACCAATATTGGGAATAAAATTGAGCAATCCAGCTAAGACAGCATGAGCTAGTGCTAAGGGTACTTGTAAAACTAGCAAGCCCAAGCCACTCAAAAAGCCAATAAATAGCATTTCAATCAAAGCACCTATTGTCCAGTGTCCCAAACCCTGGCCGCACAAAGTCAGAATTTCTTCTACTCGATGGCGATAAAATGAAGGGAAACAGCGCACGAAAACTTTACGGTAAGGTTCGGGATTAACTAACAACATCAAAGTTAAAACTATTACCAGTAATAATTCTAAGACCGCAGTAAATCCAGTAGAAAAGAAAGAAATAGCTTGTCGGAAAAGATTTTCAGTTAATGGCTGTACTTGTCTAATCAAGTTATTAATGTCTGGTAGGTTCCTCACATAAGGTCCGATAATCGTACCTTCTAACCAAGTGATCATCTGCTGAATTTGACCTACTCCACTGGGAAACAATTTGACTAATTCTTGAAATTGATCAATAAAAGGTGGCACAATTAGGACAAAACAACCAATTAATATAGTGAAAACAATCAGTACACTTAGCCACACAGCCCCAATTCTTGGCATCCGAGACTGTTGAAATCTCTGCACTAGTTGGCTAATTGCTGTTGCTAGGACAATGGCTGTAAATAAAAGTAACAACAACTGGCGAATTTCCCAGAGAATATAAACTGAGACCACCAGCGCAAAAAATCCTATTAATTGTCCAATTTTCATTTTACTCTCATGGTTGTATAAATATTAATTCTCACACATTATTAACTCAGGTGATCAAACATCAATTATCGCAGACTTTATGGTGGATTGGGATAGGAATGGCGGTGGTTTTAACTGGATGTGAACAGATGGTTAAGTATTTACCACCGTTACCCAGAATTGAGATTCCATCGGCTCAACAGCCACAATCTATTCAATCTGTTAGCACTAAGCAAATTGAGATTGCAGTTCGAGAAAGTATTAACCAGGTGCGACAAGATGAAGAACTTTCACCTCTCCAGCATAATGATAAATTAGCAGAGATAGCCCGTAAATACAGCCGACAAATGGCGGAAAACAAGTTTTTTAGTCACACTGGGGATGATGGTAGTAACCTCCAAGATAGAGTCCGCAAGGGTGGGATCATTTACTGGGTTGTGGGTGAAAATCTGTTCACCAGTACGAATGTTTCTCAACCTGTAAATGTCGCAGTTGATGCTTGGATGGATAGTCCTGGACATCGGGAAAATATTCTCCGTCCGGTTTTTACCGAAACTGGTGTAGGAGTTTGGCGGGTTGACAATAGCTATTATATTACTCAGTTATTTTTGCGCCGTTAAGACTCAGAAAAAAGGCAGATAAATAGTTAATCATGGTAAATTTTATCTGCTTCTTTCTCCGGTATTAATTTTTGCTATTTTCATAGGCTATTGGGATGATTTTTTAGCCTTTACATCCTAAATTAACTCTATCTATGGGTAGTCATATAACGCTGATTATAATTGTAAGAATTGAAGTGTTAATTGTTCAGGTTTATTACATAACTAAGGGTCTATTTTTTGGGATTTATCCCTAGAAAATGTCAGAGATAATATAGTTGATTAATATTATTCAGTCTTTTTTATTTTTAATAAATAACTGATGGCATAGATAAGATTAAAGTTGAGGTTATACCAATTCAAGCTAAAGATGCATACAGAAATCTATTTCCCCTCCCTTGCTAGTGGGGAAGAAATAATATGCATATTCACAAATAATTGGGATGAACAGCATTAATTATTTACGAAGTTAGCAAATTTCTCTGGCTTTAATTTATTGGTTCTAGAACTGAAAAAATATCATTGGAGTTCAGGCTATGGCATTTTTTGGCTATCACGCCTCTCATGAGCAGTTTAAGCCATTAACGAAATTTATCTACACAAGGTTAACCGCCAACAGGAGAATTTTATGCAAGTTTTTGGCAAATAAGTCATTCCTGCTTTGCAGGAAGAGGTAAGGAAGCAGCTAGCAAGTAGTCGATAGCAAGGGAAGTCTGGCCGTTCAAGGTAGTTATTAAGGAGTACATCTGCAATTATGGGAGTTACTGTCGGTCCACCAATTTTAATGATTAATCATGGTAGTACCTTTATGTCTACTGACTTGGGAGGTGAAATCCATCCCCAAAGCCATTTAGGAATTTTTGCCGATGATACCAGATTTTTAAGTCACTATGCTTGCTATGTTGATGGTAATTCTTGGATTCGCCTGACTTCCGCCACCACAACATATTATTCCGCACGGGTTTATCTGATTAATCCCCCGTTTATTTCTCAACAAGGTACAGTTGCTCAAGGTGATTTATCGTTAATTATCAGCCGCACAGTACAAGAAGGTATTCATGAGGATCTCGATATTACAAATAATGCTTGTCAACCTCTGAAATTTAATCTGGAAATTGCTCTAGCTTCAGATTTTGCAGATATTTTCGAGGTGGAATCACAGCAATATGTGCGTCGGGGACGAATGGAAACGAGATGGCGGGAAGCAGAAAATCAGCTAGAAACCAGTTATGAAAATAACTCATTTCACCGTCGTTTGATTTACCAACCTTGTAACTTTTCTTCTAAACCTCACTATGCTAACGGTCGGGTGATCTTTGAAATATCCCTAGAACCGAGTCAAACTTGGCACACTTGCTGTAAATATCATCTGATTGATCATCAGCACGTGCGTGAGGCTGTGGATTTCTGTTATCAAGCAATGTTAGATCCCAGCAGCATCAATACAGAAATTGAAAGGTTGCATTCCCAATGGCGGGAGTCGGTAACTGATATTGTCTGCGGTAATGAAGATGCAGTTAGACTTTATCGCCAGTCAATAGAAGATTTAGGTTCACTGCGATTATATGACTATGATTTTGAACCTGATATTTGGCTACCCGCAGCAGGTGTACCCAAGTTTGTCACTTTATTTGGGCGTGATAGTTTGATTATTAGTCTGCAAAATATGATTGTCCATCCGGGTTTTGCTCGTGGGGCGCTGCAAAAATTGGGACAGTTACAAGCGACTGAGTTAGATGAGTGGCGGGATGCTCAACCTGGTAAAATTCTCCATGAAGTCCGCCAAGGTGAGTTAGCATATTTTGGTAAGGTTCCCCACACTCCTTACTACGGTACTGCGGATGCGACACCTCTATTTCTGATTACTTTACATGAAACCTGGAAGTGGTTGGGTGATGATTCACTGTTGCAAAATAACCGGGATATCGCATTACGTTGTTTGGAATGGATTGATAATTATGGAGATTTAGATGGGGATGGGTTTCAAGAGTATGAAACGCAATCATCCCAGGGAATTGAAAACCAAGGTTGGAAAGACTCCGGTGATGCTGTTGTTTATCCCGATGGAAGTCAGGTAAAAGCACCCAAGGCTTTATGTGAGTTACAAGGTTATGTGTTTGATGCTTGGATGCGAATGGCTGAGGTGTTTGATGTTTTGGGGGAAAGAAATTTTGCTGAAGAACTACGCACTAAAGCTGCTAAACTGCAAGTACGTTTTGAAGAGCATTTCTGGAGTGAGGATTTAGACTGTTATGTTTTTGCTCTAGATCCAGAGAAACAACAGGTGCGATCGCTCACTTCTAATGTAGGTCATTGTCTGTGGAGTGGTATTGCTAGTCCTGAACGTGCAGATCGTGTGGTGAAGCGGTTAATGCAACCAGATATGTGGAGTGGTTGGGGTATTCGCACTTTAAGTACCGAAAATCATGCCTATAATCCTTATTCCTATCACTTAGGTTCTGTATGGCCTCATGACAATGGGATCATTGCAATGGGATTTAAACGTTATGGTTTTGCGGCGGAAGTCGCCGAAATTGCTCACGGGATTTTTGATGCAGCTAAGTATTTTACTAGCTATCGTTTACCAGAACTTTTTGCCGGAATTAAGCGGGAACCAGGAGCTTTTCCAGTTCCTTACATTGAAGCGAATGTACCTCAAGGTTGGGCTGCGGCTTCAGTTTTTCATCTAATTCAAGCTATGCTGGGTTTACAAGCCGATGCGCCGAATGGGTTGCTTTATGTTGATCCACATTTACCAAAATGGCTACCGGAAATTGAACTTCAGCACGTGGAAATTGGTAATTGTCATGTGGATTTGCAGTTTTGGCGTGAAGGTGAAGTTACCCATTGGGATGCGGTGGTGAAATCTGGTGAGGTGGAGGTGAAACGCCAATGTTGGCACGCAGAGGCGCAGAGACGCTGAGGAATGAGGTTAGGTTTTTGGGAGTTTTTTATTTGGGAGTGCTTTAACTAGGCGAGCCAAATTTTTCTGGGGGCGATGATCAAAAGGTAATTTTACAGTGAATTTACTACCTTTTTCTAAGGTGCTGTGTGCATTTATACTGCCTTTGTGTGCATTAACAATTGCTTGTGCGATCGCTAGTCCTAATCCTGAACCTCCAGTTTTCCGAGAGCGATCGCTATTCAGTCGATAAAAGCGGTCAAATATTCTCGTAATTTCTGTTTGAGGAATACCCACACCTGTATCTTCTATCTGAATCACAGCATAATAGTCATTGTAGTTTAAATCAATGGTAACTTTTCCGCCTGCGGGTGTATATTTAATAGCATTGACAATTAAATTAGAAAATAAGCGATAAAGTTGATCTTCATTCCCGATCACATTCAGAGGTGCTGTCACTTTTACCGCAGTTGTTAATCTGACATTAGATGCGATCGCCAATGCAGCAAATTCTTCTATTAAGTCATTTATAATATCATTCAAACAACACATATCTTCTTGTATCGGTATTGATTGATAATCCAAGCGAGTCAGCAATAATAAATCTGTCACCAAACTTGTAAGTCGTTGATTTTGACGTTGGATAGTTTTGAGAACTTCTCGTGCTTCCGTCTCATTCACTTCCGACTTTTCAAACATCCTCTAAAGGTGTGCGTAACTCGTGTGCAACATCAGCTGTAAATTTATGAAAAATAAATAGGCTGAATAGCTAATCCTGCTAACCACCAACTAGCCAAACCCACCACAGCCAAAGCTAGGGGTAATCCCAAAGCCAAAGTTATTTTGATTGTTTGCAGATATAGCCTTAAGTCTTCCAGGCTGCGCCCCACTTGAATATAACCCCAATCCCGATTATCTTGGGTATGCAGAACAAAAGAAATTTGCTGATAAACAATACCTTGAGGGTCTGTAAAACTTTGCCAAGTGGCTGAATTAAACTCTGAAGATAGACCCTGGGGATAAACACCGGCTACAGCAATTAATTTCCCAGAAATAGCAAAAAACCACACATAATAATTACTTTGGTTAATCGCACTTAAAATATGACGGTGAGAACTCGATTGTACAGAATGCTTATTTACCCCCGTAGAACAGAATCAACCCACTTCGTTGACTTTCAAGACAGTCGCTACAAATCAATCCAGATTCCACTCAGCAAAAGAATCTATAAAATATTTACAAAGAACAGCAATCGCATTTGCTGATTTGTATATATCCTCATCACTCGTAAAAACCCAACCTGCTGGATATAAGCCTAGCCAAGTAGATAAATTTATCGTAAATGTACCAATTCTGGTTTCTATATTGTTTTCATTCAACCTACGGATTGTATGCGAGTAATCATAGCAGTAACCATTCTCAATAATTATAAAAGTTGAAATTTTCCAATTGTTAGATATTTGTGTATCAAAACAAATATCTGAATAAAAAACTGGTTGCAATATTTCAGATAATGAATTTTTTATTATTTTTTTTAGATTTCTTTTTGAATATTTCTTAAGTATTTTTTCTTGTTCGCGAAGCCTTGCTCTTAAGCCATTATTTTGTGTTGCAGTATAAAAACGTTTAAATATTGCTTCCTCTTCATCAGTTATACTATCGCCAAGAAGTTCAAGGAAATGTTCTTCAGATTTTTTTATCAGTATAGGTAGTATTCTATATTTTTCCTCTTGAGAAAGAGTTTGTATCGCTTCAAGTGTTTCTTTGACAAGATAAGATTTTATTTGTGCTAGGCGTTCAAAGCCAGATTCATATTCTTTTTGTGCCTCTTTTAATCGCCATTGATAATATTTTATTTCAAATTCATAAAAAAAAAGCTCGTGATTCATGGCTTTAATATTGATGCTTGTATATTCATAATTTTACTATTAGCTTAACTAAGTACAGGACAAAAATTGTAAGGAGTGAAGAAAGGGATAATAATTGAAGTCGAGATCAAGAAGAATAGAACGTAAATGATCTAAACCATAACGAAAAACACTTTTTTGTTTTCGACCATGTTTTTTAACTTTAATCGGTCGGTGTTGATGTAAGCATTCCCCAGTTTTAACAGTCCAAGACATAGCCAATGCGAGTAGAGCTAAAAGTTTACTCAATCGATGAGCATCAATAAAGTGAGTAGATTCCAAACAAAAACCACGAGTTTTAAACATACCGAACAAAGTTTCAATGCCATACTATCCTTAGCTGTCAGCATCAACACAGGTAAAGGATGATTACGGTTACGCAATCTTCTACACAATTCTAACCCAGAAATTTCTGGTATCATCCAATCAAAAATAGCTATTGTCTAAATATGCCCAGCCTGCATCTCCATCCATTACTCAATCAACTAGATATTTTTGTTGGGTAAGAGTCCGCTTAATAGCAGCGCCTAAATCTGGTTCATCTTCCACCAGTAAAACCCGCATGAGTTTTTTATTCCCAAATTGTTTGTAAATTTAAAATAAAACCAGGAAGCACATTTTCACCTGATAAACTTGTAGGGGATTGTAAAACTTCTGGTGCTTGATCAGGGCGATAAATTTCCACTTGTTGGTCGTGGGGATTAATTAACCAACCCAGTTGTAAGCCATTGGCGATATATTCCCGCATTTTGGCTTGAGTGTCTGCTAAATCATCAGTTTCCGAAACTAATTCCACTGCAAAATCAGGACACAAAGGTAAAAATTTCTTTCTTTGTTGGGGTGTAAGATTATCCCATCTTTCTATCTTTATCCAAGCTGTATCAGGAGAACGAGTTGCACCATTCGGAAGTTTAAAGCCGGTGGAAGAATCAAAGGCTTTCCCCAAGTTATGTTGACGGTTCCAAATGCCTAAATCAATATAAATTTCAAAATTCCGGTTTCCTGTTTCTCCCCCAGTCGGTGACATGATAACTAATTTTCCTTCAGCAGATAATTCTAAACGTAAATCTTTGTTAGCGGCTACAACTGCGGTAAATTCTTCATCAGTTAATTTCAAGTTAGCAGGTAGTTGTAAGGTTACAGCAGTCATGACAATTTCCTCGATGTGATTTGAGTGTGAGGGTTTTTAACGCAAAGGATCGCTGAGGTTAGTTTGGAGGAGGAAGGAGGGTTTGAGAGAATGGATATGGGAATTGGATCTTCTTATCATTATCGGTTAAAAAACGGAGCGCTTTAGTTTTAACCGATAATGGCTGGCGTTGCACTGGACTGACTTTAAAAATCCTTATTGGTTATACCAAGCTTGTCGCCATTCTTGCATTTGATTAATTTCGGTTGTTTGCGCCGGGATAATTTCTTGGGATAAATTCTGAATTTCTGGGCGCTGAGACTTTTCCAAAGCGTCTTTAGCCATAACTACAGCACCCTCATGGTGAGGAATCATCCCATTAATAAACCGCAAGTCAAACTCTGCATCAGCTGCACCCAAGTCCATGCTCATCTTCATAGCTTGCTGTTGTTCTGGTGTCATCTCCATTGCATGACCCATTTCCGCATGATAACCCATTGGTTGATCACCAGCGTTAGGATACCAAGCTGTGCGCCACTCCTGCATTTGAGCAATTTCTTGGTTTTGGGCTGTAATGATTTCTTCCGCTAGCTGCTTCATTTCCGGGCGCTGTGATTTTTCCAGAACTTCCTCAGCCATATCTATAGCCCCTTGATGGTGCAAAATCATCCCATCAATAAACCGCAAATCATAGCTAGCATCGGCTGGCCCTAAATCCATAGAATGATCCATACTATGATTCATACCACCGTGCGGCATATCCTGGCGATCGCTCGTTGCCGTTACAGTGGTATTTGGCTCAGGGTTTTCAGCCGTATTGGGAGAGCAAGCTGTCAAAAACCCCCCAGAGATAGATGTCAAGGCGACAAAACTCAACGCCAAAAAATTATTTCTCAAAAATTGATTTCGCATAATTAAGTTGTATTTCCAGCTATGGTTCTGCATTCTATTGTGTACTCTCCAGTCCACTAGAGAGTCAACCTTAGCCTTGATTGTTTCCCAGAACTATTTGTACCAGCGCCCTTGTGATAGGCAATATCTAGCTTGGCAGACAAAAATGAAATCAAGATGAAATAGTTGTAATTTTAGAAAATACCCTAACTTCTGAGTCAGCAAAGACCAAATTTCGCAAGTTTGCGTAAATTCTTCCTGTTTTCAGAGAAAAGTAAATAGATGCAGTAGTTGTGCATTTATATACAAGTCACAAATATGACTCAGGATGGTAAGTGATGATGGGTATAAAATACTCAAAGAGATACACAGCTAAAAAGGAAATAATATGAATATGCCAGACTTAGCTAATCTACTCCATGAGTATCAACAATATTCTCCTGAAAATGCTGAACAACAACAGATTAAATCCCAAATTATCACATATTTATCTTTATGTTATTGGTGGCGATCGCCATATATTACCAATCTTTTCCCAGAAACTATTCAGCAAATACAAGGAGAATTACAACAACAAATTACCCATAAATTACACACTTATCTGAATCAAACATCTAACCCTAAAAAATTGGCAGAAATTTTATTAAAAGAATCCCTCATTCTGCAAAAACAATATCAACAAAAATTAATCACAGACAAATTTATTAATACCTTAGCAATGGCAACAAAAAACACTCCCCCGGATAGTTTTCAACGTAAGCAACTCATGCAAATACTCATTAAAGCAATGGAAACCAAAAATACATACAAAAAACAGGGATTGGGACCAAATTTAAACTTATATCCCCAAGATTATCAAGACGCTTTTGCAGAAGCCAAAGGAGAATCTATCCGCTATGCTTTAGCCAAAATTGACCAATACGATGAACAACAAGGAGATTTTATGGCTCTCATAAATTACTGGATTCCGCGAAAATTTTTGGATGCAGCTAGCAAAATATTAGGGCTGAAGAAAAATCAAGTCAATAAATCAGAAAAAGATAAAATTCAAATTGTCATCCAAGACCACAATACACTCACAGAATATCTGCATCAAAACATTCAGCCAGAATTTTATAACTATGAAAAATCCCAAGAAATTAAAAATTTAATTCTCCAAGACCCCAACAACAAACTTGCCAAACCAATTAGGAAAGACCGCACTGATATTACCTTTAAGGATGTATTAATTGCTATTCATTGGGAAGAAGAAAGCTTTACAAATCTTTCCCAAAAATGGCAAATACCCTATACTACACTCAAAAGTTTTTATAACCGAGAATTGCAACAAGTCAAAGCAGATTTAGTAGATTACTTACAATAAATGACGGAGAAAGCTAATTTATGAAAACTTGGGAACTAACTGAAAATTTACTATTCACAATTGAATTAAAATCAATTTACCGGGAAATAGCCAAAAAAATGAGTCAAAAAAAATTAACCTTGGTCAAAGCTAAAGAATTTTATCATCATATTTTAGCTTGGTGTGCTGTTAAGGAATATTTAGAACTTCTTGGCTATGAAACTGATGGGAATCACAGCAATTCGCACAATCCTGTAATGTCTACATTTGCTAATATTGTGGATTTAGAAATTAAAAATTATGGTAAATTAGAATGTCGCGCAGTGTTTGAGGATCAACAGATTTATATTCCTGATGATGCTTGGTCAAATCGCATTGGTTATGTATTCGTAAATATAGATAAATCTTGTCAATCAGCAATGATTTTAGGTTTTGTCTCTTCAGTAGAAGAAACAGAAGGAATTGTCCATTTAAATCAATTGCATTCTTTAGAAGAATTTCCCGCATATCTGCACGCCAAACAACAATCTACTACAGTTCAAAATCTCTCAGAATCAATTACAAATAAAGTTGTCATCCTCAGCCAGTGGCTAACACAAGCTACACAAAACATTGCAGAAACATGGCAAAATGCTGATAATTTGTTAATGAGACAACCACAAAATTTAAGTTATATGACTAGAAATAGTTCTGCATCAATTAACAAAACCAAATTAATTGATTTGAAAATGAATTTAGCTAGTCAATCGGTAATGTTATTGATGACAGTCACACCACAACCAGAAGAAAAACTTAAAATTCGCGCTCGTTTATGTCCAGTTATAGGGGAGAAATATTTACCATCAGGTTTGACTTTAGAAATCCTTTCGCAATTAGAAGAACCTCTGAAAGTAGTGAAAGCTGAATTAAGAGATTATTTTATTCAATTACCAGAATTTACTGGAGAATCAGGAGATAAATTTAAGCTGAGAATCACCTGTGGTGCTGCTAGCTTAACTGAAGAATTTATGGTTTAGTTACGACTACAAAAAATCATGAAAAAAGTGATTTCTTTACGGTTTGGAAAGGGAAGTTTAGAAACAGGCTTTGATCATATTTTATTAAAGTTGTATGCTTCTGACACATTAATTCAAGAAATAGATCATGGTTGTTTACCTCCCAACCAACAACTAAAGCACTTGTATCAAAAATGGCAATGGCTATATGCAGATTTTATCGAACATAGAGGATTTTTTGGGGCTGATGTTGATATTCAAGACATCAATTTACAACCAAGAACATTGGAATTTACCGAAAATTACATTGAACGAGGAAATCAAGAAAGCGCCACAGAATTAACTGCTGATTTAATAGCAGTCTTGAATCATTGGTTAAGTTCTTTGGAATTTCAACCCATTGACCAAGCTTTACGCACTCATATTAATACCACAGATGAAGTTATTTTAGTCATTCAAACCGATAATGAAATCTTAAGAAAATTACCTTGGCATGAATGGAATTTTTTGCAAAAATACACAAAAGCAGAAGTGGCTTTAAGTGCGCCTAAATTTTCTTTAAAACCACAACAAAGGTGTTTAACTGCGGGAAAAGTCCGAATTTTAGCCATTATTGGTGATTGTACAAATATTAACCCAGAAGCAGATTTAAATACCTTGAGAAATAACCGCGAAGTTGAGTTAGAAATTATCTCGCAACCTTCGCGCCAGGAAATTTGCGATCGCCTGAGACAAAAACCAGGATGGGATATCTTATTTTATGCTGGACATAGTAACTATCATGCTGAAAAAGGTTGGCTGAGTATCAACGCTACAACCAAGTTAGAAATATCTGATTTCAGTGCAGCTTTAGCAGTAGCAATAGAAAATGGTTTACAGTTAGCTATTTTCAACTCTTGTCAAGGTTTGGGATTAGTTCCGCAACTAGAAGATTTAGGAATACCTCAAATTATTGTCATGCGAGAGCAAGTACAAAATCAAGTAGCACAAGAATTTTTAGCAGAATTTATCAATAGTTTTTCTAGTGGTAAATCCTTCTATGTCGCCATCCGACAAGCCAGGAGTAAACTGAAAGATATAGAAGATGAATATTATTGTGCGAGTTGGTTACCGATAGTTTGTCAACATTGGTCGGTTCCTCCACCAACTTGGAAAGAATTACGTGATCCTCTCTTACCATCTCCCCCCAAGCTGCGATTTCAGCAAGCAGGAATCATAGTATCTGGTTTATTAGTTGCAATAGTGGTGATCGGATTGCGGTCTATTGGTGTTTTAGAATCTTTAGAATTAGCAGCTTTCGACCATTTAATCAGAATGCGTCCCCAGGAAGGGGTAGATTCTCGTTTATTAATCGTGGAAGCTACAGAAGCCGATATTAATCGCCTCGATTATCCCATACCTGATGGTAAACTTGCTGCAACCATCGAGCGTATTAAACAGCATGAACCTAGAGTTATAGGTTTATTAATATTTCGCGATCGCCCCAGAAATCCAGGTTTTCCAGAATTACTTAATCTTTGGCAAAATCAAGAATCTTTAATTGCTTTATGTAGCATCAAATCTGTTGATAATGACCCTCATAAACCAGGAATTGCTGCACCATCTGGATTGAACGAAAATCACTTAGGCTTTAGTAATATACCATTAGACAATGGTATTGTACGTCGTCATCTTCTGTTTCAAAGTCCCGGTTTAGATAGTTCCTGTTCTACCCGTTTTTCTTTTAGCGTTCAACTAGCAATGCAATATTTAAAATCCCAAGGAATTACACCTGAAACCATAGATAGAAATCGTATCAAAATTGGTGAGACAATTATTACTAGGTTACAGTCTCATCGTGGTGCATATCATGAATTAGATGATCGCGGCTTTCAAATTTTACTCAATTATCGCCAGACTGATAAAATTGCACCCACTATTTCTATTATAGATGTCTTAGAAAATAACTTTAATCCCGAATTAGTCACAGATAGAATTGTGATTATTGGCGTAGTTGCTCCCATATCTAATCCCACAGATTATTTTTCTACTCCTTACAGTCAAGGTATATATCCGCAAATGTCTGGGTTATATCTTCAAGCGCAGATGACCAGCCAAATTCTCAGCGCTGTTTTAGATAAACGACCTTTATTTTGGACTTGGAATACAACAACAGAAAATTCCTGGATTTTCATTTGGTCTTTAATCGGAAGTGGAATGACAATCGTGTGGTTAAAACGTTTTAATTCTTTTTTCTTAGTTGGTTATATTTCCTGTTTCATCGTGCTGTTGTATTTCATTGGGTTTGTTGTTTTACTTATAGGGGGATGGATACCATTATTACCTGCTATTATCTGTTTATCTTGCAGTAGCTTAACTGGATGGTTATTAGTTAAAAATTGGGTTAACATTCTCAGGTTATTCTCAAAGTTTAAATATCATGTGTAGACGAACCGCCAAGTAAGCCAAGAAAGTTAATTCATTTTTTAGGAGAAAATAATGAACAAAATTATAAGTTATATCTGCCTTTTGAGTTTAAGTTTTTTATTAGGCGATCGCTATTTGATTCAGCCAGTAATTGCTCAAAATCCTCCCCCCAGAGAAACCTTTGAATTTAACCCTCCTGACAATGGCGCACCGGGGGGAAATCGTTCTGGGTCTTCTGGTAATACAGGAAGTCGTGATGATTGTCCCAATGTAGAAACAGATATCACCGCTTTCATACCTCCAACCAATTGGGGAAATACCCTAGCGGAACGTCCTACTTTCTGGTTTTATATCCCTTATCAACAAGGTCGTTTAACCCTCATTCTCAGAGATGAAGACACTACTAATTCTGTACCCCGGATAAATCGCATCAGTTATGACATTAATAATGGTGGCGGTATTATAGGTTTTCCCATACCGGAAACTGTACCAGCTTTAGAAGTCAATCATGCTTATCGTTGGCGAGTTTATTTTAATTGCAAACCTAATATTCAACCCTCACCAACAGGAATACAAGGAGTAGTGCAACGGGTAGCTAAAAATGCAGCTTTCACACCACAATTAACAGCAAATACTTCTATACAAGAAAGAATTAATTTATATGCAAACCAAGGTTTATGGTATGAAGCCATTACCACATTAATTGCATCTCGTCGCGCTCAACCTAAAGAGCAACAATTAAACCAAATTTGGTCAGATTTATTATCCCATCCCAATGTAGAGTTAGCAGAATTTATTTCTCAGCCTTTAGTTGATTGTTGTCAAAACGTTATTGCGGAATAAGTGAGAACTATGAAAAAACTACAGAAAAACACCAAGCTATTGTTGACATTTTTGGCATTTTTTAGCGTCAGTTTTACCTCTATTGTGAGTTTATCATCTTTGCAAATTCCTGTGGCGATCGCGCAAAACAACAGCAAAGCGGAAGCCGATAGACTCAGACAGCAAGGAGAACAGCAATTAGCAGCCGGACAATATGTATTTGGTACAGAAACTCTAGAAAGGGCGATGAGAATGTATCAGCAAATTGGCGATACAGAAACCTACAAAGAACTTTTGCAGAGAATTTATCTTATTTACATTACAAGAGGAAACGAAAGTAAAACACAATTGATAGGGGAAGAAATTATCAAAACATTCTCTCAAGATTCTGCCGAAGAAACGCAAGAATTTACATCTGAATTTGTATTAGATTTGCAAGTAAATGAATTAATAGGTCAAGGTCGGAATTATCAACAACACAACCCTGTTGCAGCCAAAAAATATTTTGAGCAAGCATTATCTCAAGCTCAATCTATTGGCAAAGAACCAGAAAAAATTGCTGCTATAAAAGCTATGGCAATACTTTACCTTTATGAGGGAGATTATGTTAATGCTTTAGCTAAAATTAAAGCAGTAGAACCTATATCAGCAGCTAGATATCAAGATAAAAAACAAGCAGCAGCTAGCGGAGATGATGGTCAAATTTACAATTATTTTTCAGAAATTACAAATCATCGTCTACCAGTTTTACTGCTCATGAGCGAAATTTATTTACAACAAAATAATCCTAATCCAGCACTAACTTATCTCCAAGAAGCATCTACAATAGTCACCGAAATTGATCAACCATCTTTCAAATATCCAGATCAAAAAATATATGTACATCCATCTCTTTACTTAAGTAGAGCATATTATAGTTTAGGTAAATACGACCAAGCCCTCAGCTATGCTCGAAAAGCTATAGAAAAAGCTAAAACTCCGAATCCTTCTACTAACTTTTTCGGAATATACACTCCTGAGATGTTTTTTCCTATTCTTGATTTTGGTGATGGTCATGGTCATGTATTAGCTGGAATAGCTTCAGCAAAATTAGGAAACTTTCAACAAGCCGAACAAGATTTAAAGCAAGCAATTCAAATATTTGAAAATAATCGTAAAAAATCAGCATCTCAAGCAAATATTCAGCGCAATCTAGATTTCTTTGAAAATCAGGTTCGTGCTACTTATCATTTACAGCGAGTGCTTTTAGCTCAAAATAAATCAGGTGAAGCTCTAGCAGCTGCGGAATGGGGACGTAACCGGATTTTACTGGAAGCTACAACAGCGCCCACAGAACTGACGTTGGAAGAAAAAGTTAACGCTTTCATTGATGCTCGGTACACTCCAGAAAGTATTTGTAAAATAGAAGCAATTTTAATCCATCTATCTGGAGATCCTTGCAATGGTCAAGAGTTGATACAGGAACTCAAAGAATCCTACTTAGAAGAGATAAGAGAAAATCCTCAAGCTTTAGATACACTGACAGCAGGAAGTCCATCTAATACAGCCCCATCAAATATTCAACCACCCAATGTAGAACAACTAAAACAAATCGCTAAATCTCATCAAGCAACCCTCGTAGAATACTCGATTATTTCTGAAACTACATTTTTCCATCCAGGATTTTTCTATCCAGGAACTTTTTCCGTTTTTGATGATAAATTCATCAATAGAAACGCATTGGCTGGAGAACCAGAAAAATTAGTCATTTGGGTAATCAAACCCACAGGAGAAATTACATCCCGTCAAATCGATTTAAAACAGCAAAAAATTAACCTGAAAAACTTAGTAACTAAGACCCGTCAAACAATGGGATTAAATCGCAGCATTGGCGTATCCCTCAAACCAGGTGCAGAAGTCCCAGAAAATTTAAATCGCAGTTCTTCAGGAGTTCCCGCCCAAGAACAACTCAAACAACTACATAAATTACTCATAGAACCCATTGCAGATTTATTACCAAAAAACCCAGAAGCCAAAGTAGTTTTCGTTCCCCATCAAGAATTATTTCTCGTTCCCTTTGCAGCTTTAATCGACTCCCAAAATAATTACCTCATCGAAAAACATACAATTCTCACAGCACCTTCAATTCAAGCTTTAGAAATCACCCGCCAAAAACAGCAAAAACAAACTCAACCAGGTAAACTTGCATTAGTAGTGGGTAATCCCACAATGCCTACAATTACCCTACCCAATCAACTATTACCCATACAACTACGTAATTTACCTGGTGCAGAAAGAGAAGGAAAAGAAGTTGCTAAATTCCTAGATACCAAATTTTTAACAGGAGACAAAGCCACCAAAACTGAAGTATTAAAACAATTACCCCAAGCCCGATATATTCATTTAGCAACTCATGGACTATTAGAAGATTATGCCAATTTTGGTGTCCCCGGTGCAATTGCTTTAGCTCCCTCCACAATAGATAATGGCTTATTAAATGCGAGTGAAATTCAAGAATTAAATTTAACAGCCGAATTAGCAGTTCTCAGTGCTTGCGACACTGGTGGAGGTAATATTACCGGAGATGGAGTAGTTGGTTTATCTAGATCCTTAATTGTTGCCGGAGTTCCCAGTATAGTAGTTTCATTATGGGCTATTCCCGACTTAGAAACAGCAGACCTGATGGTGGAATTTTACAGTAACTTTCAAAAACACAAATTAGATAAAGCTCAAGCATTAAGACAAGCCATGTTAACTATTAAAAAAGATTATCCTAACCCTCTTTACTGGGCTGGTTTCACGTTAATCGGACAATGGAAATAACGTATTTTTAAACCGCGCAGGCGGCCTTCCCTCTGGGAAGCCGCTACGCATCTCGTTTGTTTAGCCGCGACTTCTAGTCGCCAGGGTTAAAATTATAATCATCCAACTATGACTCATTTCCCACGCCGTCAATTTCTGCAATTTACCGGTTCAGCCTTAACTACATTAGGCATAAACTATTTCAATATTAAAAATCAAAGTTTACGCTATGCTCAAGCAGTTTCCGCTTCCACTCCTCGGAAACTAGCCTTATTAATCGGAATCAACAATTATCAAACAGTTGCAAATCTCAAAGGCTCAATTACAGATATTTATCTGCAAAGAGAACTATTAATTCATCGTTTTGGCTTTCATCCTCAAGATATTTTATTAGTCAGTGACGAAAGTGACATTAAACCAACTCGTGCCGGAATATTACAAGCCGTTGAAGAACATCTGATTCAACAAGCAAAACCAGGAGACACAGTAGTTTATCACTTTTCTGGACATGGTTCTCAAGTATTCGACCAACATAGTCCTTTGTTAGAAAATTTAAATAGTACATTTGTTCCGAGCGATCGCACCATTTCAGTAGTTAACAATCAACCACAAGTTTCCGACATTACTGGTAAAACCCTATTCTTATTAATGTCTGCAATCAACACAGAAAACCTCACCGTAGTTTTAGACAGTTGTTATGCAGGGGGAGGAAAACGAGGAAACCTCACAATTAGGTCAACTCCAGGAGGAAAACAATACACTCCCAGCCACCTAGAATTAGAATATCAACAAAAATGGCTCTCTCACCTCAACATATCTCCCACAGAACTAGAACAACGTCGCCAACAGGGTATAGCCAAAGGAATAGTAATTGCAGCCGCCAGAAACAACCAAGTTGCCGCCGAAGCATACTTAGATGATTTTGTCACCGGAGCATTTACTTATTTAATGACACAATACCTCTGGCAAGAAAATAGCAACACACCAGTAAAAACAGTAATTACTAACATCTCTCGCAGCATCAACAGTACATTTACCTCCAATCAAACCCCAGAATTAACAGCCAAAACTAATAGTAACAACGCCCGAAAACCAACATATTTTATTTCTCAACCAGTCCCCACAGCCGAAGCCGTAATCACTCAAATAACGGGTAAAAATGTCAATTTGTGGTTAGGAGGAATACCACCCCAAGCCCTAGCCGCATTCAACCAAAACGCCATCTTTCAACTAATAGATAACCAAGGCATGGAGCAAGGTAAAATCCAACTAGAATCACGCAACGGTTTGACTGGTATTGGCAAAGTTTTAGAACTGCAAACACCAGGATCATTAAAACCAGGAACCTTATTACAAGAAAGAATTAGAGCCATTCCCTCTGATTATCAATTGCGCATTGGATTAGATAATTCATTAGGTCAAGATATTACTATAGCTAGAAACGAAATTGCCAAAATAGAGCGAGTCCAACCCGTTACCTTACAAACAGGAGAAATTCATTATATATTTGGTCGGCTAACAGCAGCACAACAAGCAGAATTAAAAAACAAACAAGCCCCCTATATTCCCCCTCTCCATAGCTTAGGTTTATATACAGAAGGACTCGATTTAATTCCTGGTTCTTTTGGTAATGCGAAAGAAACTATAGAAAATGCTATAACTCGACTCCAGCCTAAATTTCGTTCACTTTTAGCAGCCAGAATTATCAAATTAACCTTAAATGCCAACTCATCCCGTCTCAACGTCGTAGCTGCTTTAAATATTGTAGGTACTCAAGAAACAGTTGCATCTCAAAACTTTATTCTTCGTTCCATACAAAAAGTCAATGAGCTATTTGTAAATCCTCCCCCTAATCCTCAAATCAATTACGAAAACGGAATACCTCAAATTCCTTTAAAAACACTCATTCGATTTGAAATTAAAAATCAAGAAAATAGCGACCTCTATATTACAGTATTAGTAATCAACCCCGAAGGAAACATAGATGTCATCTTTCCTAACACTTGGTCAGATGCGGATAACGCCACCCTAGTACCAGCAGAAAAAACTCTAAGAATACCCAACTCACAGGATATTTGGCAATTAGAAATTATTGAACCTCTAGGAATAACAGAAATCTTAGTAGTGGCTAGCAAATCACCTTTAAGAAAGAGTTTGCAGAGTTTACAAACCATAGCTAAACGACAAGTCAACCGAGATGTACCTGTAACCATAGCCGATAATCCCACAGAAATTATCGACCTGTTAATAGAAGATATTCACAGTGGTACTTTAAGAAACATCCCCAGTAGCACTTCCAAAACAGCAGCGCGTTTAAGCGATACTACACAATTAGCAACCATGTCCATTACCTACCAAGCCGTAAAATCTAGCCAAACTCAAAATTGAAATACTTGTAGGGACAGGTTTACTTAAATTTCCCTGAGTCCCCGCAGGTAGATTTTGTTTGTATAGTTCCGCAATTTCAATCGCCAAACCTTATTTCATTATCCTTTGACCACAAAATAAAAAAATTGTGGAATGTGCGTAATTCTTCTTCCTTTCATACGAAATATTGAGTAAGTAAGCATTTCTCAACAAAGGAGACGTTATGAAAAGTGTTTTCAGGAATACCCAAAAAATACAGATTGCTTTTCTGGTTTTAATTAGCTTCTTTTTCATGAACCCTGTAGCCCATGCTTTTATTTTCGTTAAATTCGCCAGATATAAAGTTAAAGACATTAATCCATTGCGTATTCAAAACGTTCTCATTTTAGAAGATGAGAACAAAGAAGAAAAATGGTATTTAATCAAAAAAGATGCTGTTGCTGACTGCAATATTAAAAAAGGAGATACCATCAGAGCCAAATTATCCACAGACAGTAAAAAATTTCAAGAATTTCTTAAATCAGAAGAAGTGGGTTTCCTAGAACGTAAATTGGGAGAACGCTTAGGAAATCGTTTACTTTATCGTGTGCATGGTTGCTATAACCTCGAAAAAGATAGCTAAAAATTAAAACACGCTGAAACTCTTGTTCCGGAAGGTAATTACACCCCTCCTCGCTTGCGGGGTGGGGTGACATAATTGTCTTCTAACTAATTAAGCGGAAATGATATAAAACAAAATATTTTCCTGGTTTGCGTAATTTTGCAGGTGAAGAGGCGAAATATTAGTAAATCAACCAAATCAGGACATAAATTATGAAACAAATGTTAACCTCTGCTGGCGGAGTATTCTTTGCTGTAGGACTTATATTTCTAATTTTCGGCGGTTTGAGTTTTCACGATAAAATTCAATTTCAACATCAACTAGAAACTCGCCCGGAATGGCAGAAAAAAATTAGTAAAGGCATCGGTTGGGACGATGTTAAGCAACAAGAATTGCAACAGAAACATGATTTCATGATGGGGTTTTTTATCATTGGTGGAATATCTAGTTCTCTTGGTGTTGGTCTCGCACTGGTGGGAAGAAATAAGCCCACATCATAAGAACGAAAATCTTTAACTAGACTGTGATTAATGAAAAATCTCAAGTAGGAATGAGGAAATAGCATAATGAAGAAACTACTAGCAGGTATTGCAGCATTCAGTGTATGTATTACTTCTCCAGTTATTGCTCATGCTCAACAAATTTAAATTACTGAATTTAGGCATCAAAATAATAGGCACTATCATCAAACTCTCAATCAATGAAATTAGGAATCAATTAGGTTATGAATGTGTAGCTGATTTTTTCGTCAATTGGGGTGTTTCAATGGTCTCAGGTATTTACCGGAACTATCCTTAAGCTGGATGCATAGATAATAGATAGTTCGTAGTAGGGGCTAAAGCCCCAAAAAAAATTGATGCAGAGCGATGAATTGATGAATAAAAACAAAACTTGATTTTCATCTAATTGACTGTTATGTATATTATTTATGTAATTTATGATATTTTATTTCCTATTTATGATTTCAGCTTAAATTTGAGGAGTAAAGTCCTCATTACCAACTTGAATTAATTAAAAGTTACTAGTCACATGAAAATTAGATGGAATTTGGTCTTTATTCTCAGTTTATTAATCGCAATTTTACCTTAAAAGCAATCGTTATCCTCATCATCTAAGAGGCTAGAAAATATCAACTTTAAACTAAATGTGGAGATACCTTTTGCATCGTGGCGTGTCAGTCATGCAACTCATCTGGAAGGGGATTTTGTGGTATTTCAACTGGGTAATGATCAAATCTGTATTCTCCATCCTGAACAAAGAAAAATGGCTTTGATTGTTAGGGGAACCCAGCCGGTGGTTGTGAAGGCTGAATGATCAATAATATTGTTTTGTTTACCTGAACCCTGTCAAAAGACATATCTTGATTCTCTATCCTCTGCTAGAGGCAAAATAAGTTACCTTTTCCTATACTTGAATTGCGATGATATTCGCAGACCTTTGGGAATTGTCAAAAAGATTTCCCTCATTAGGAACTACTATCTGTAGAAGCTATGGATAGCTTACTCAGGCATCCTCTTACGGCTAATAATTTGGCTGACTGGTTGCAACGTCAACAAAAGTCAGGTCAGGTTAGTTAACTATTGTCTAAAAATTCAGTGAAAAAATAGAGACAGTTGATACATTACTTGAAAATCCTTTTGGGCGAAAATCTAGCGTTTTTAGGTAAATACTCCGAACAATCTTTGGCTTCTTCGCTCATAACAATAGAAGGTTGTACTGCACATTTAAGATAATGGTTGTTTGAATAAAATCGACAATTTTTACACGGTACCTTATGTAAACTTTTGATCGTAAAAACCATCTTTTCATCTAAAAGATTCCTAATTTTTTGCAAAATAAGGAAAAAAAATACCCAACTCAAAAGTAAAACTATGGGAGATAAACTTAAAGCTATATCGGAGATGCCTAAGTCATCTTGTTGCATTTGCTCTTGTTTAATTTCACTGCTAGTTACCTGGGAAAAATTTCTACTTTCCGCTATTTTTTTCAGCAGAATTGGCTCAACAGACATACTTTTTGCCCCCACATAAGTACAAGATGTTGATTTTTGAGCGAAAATTAAATGTTGCTTTGAGAGAAGTCATAAGATTTTATCTCAGGATAGATCCTCTCCAGCCTAAACTCACTAGGGACATTAATTCTTTTGTTGAGAATATGTCCAGCATATTTTTTTGGCTTGTGCTAAATGATCAACTAAATATACATTTATAATTAGCAGTCATTGATATTCATTATGTTGTAACTCTATATTTAACAAAATAATCTGGTTGGGATATCTATCAATAGTTTTGTTCGGTATTTTCTACTATGTATCGCAAGAAATATATTGAAAAAATAAGATTTTATTTTTAGTTTTTATGCTAGTTAAATAAAAAAATATTTGCGCTAGTTATATGATACGTTATATGTTTTAATATCAATTTAGTACAAAAATCATTATTCAGGTACATTAAGGAATCATCAATGTTGAATCTTCTGCTTGTGTGGTTAGTGACTACAATCAGTTTTTTAATTGTCTCTAGACTGCCAATAGGTATTGAAATTGATAGTTTTGGCAAGGCGGCGATTTCTGCGGCGGTTTTCGGCGTATTGAATGCAATCTTGCGACCAATTCTGGTTGTTTTGACTTTACCATTCATTCTTCTGAGTTTCGGACTATTTCTGTTTGTGTTAAACGCTAGTATTTTTGGTCTGGCGGCTGCTGTAGTTCCAGGTTTTAGTCTCAGATGGGGTTTTTGGAGCGCATTAATTGGTTCTATTGCTTTAACGATTGTTAATTCTATTCTCTGGGCTATTCTGGGAACAGAGGTTTAAAAAAATCATTGATGGTTAAATGAAAGCCGAACTTTAGTTTTTTGGGTGGTGTGAATAGTTATGTCAAAATTTATCCGCGAAAAAATTGGTCTTGTACTCACAGGAATACTCCTAGCGATGGTGCTGATTTCTTGTCAAACAATACCCAGTGCTGAATCACAATCTGCTCAAGTCACTCCCACAGTGACAAAGTTTCCCCCCGTAGCTTCTCCTGATGGTGAACTGAGTGCTGGTCCAGCACAGTTACCTGCATTACCCTATGATTATGCGGCGCTAGGAAAAGCTATTGATGCAGAGACGATGAAACTACATCATGATGGACACCATGCTAGCTATGTAAATAACCTCAATGATGCTTTGCAGGATCAGCCAGATTTGCAAAATAGCAGTGTGGAAGCTTTGCTACGGAATCTAAATCAGGTTCCGGAAAATATTCGCACAAAAGTACGCAATAACGGTGGTGGACATCTTAATCACACAATTTTTTGGCAAATTATGAGTCCTGAAGGTGGTGGAGAACCTCCAGAGGAAATTGCAGCAGAAATTAACCAAACATTTGGCAGTTTTGATGAGTTTAAAGCACAGTTTAATCAAGCTGGTGGCGATCGCTTCGGTAGCGGTTGGGTATGGTTAGTCCGTAACCCTGCTGGAGAACTGGAAATAGTAACCACAGCTAATCAAGATAACCCAATTATGGATGGTGCATATCCCATTATGGGTAACGATGTTTGGGAACACGCATATTACCTGAGATATCGCAACCGCCGGGGTGAGTATTTAAATAATTGGTGGGATGTAGTGAATTGGCCGGAAATTAACAGGCGATCGCAAGTTTCATTGCAGTTAGGTAATTAGGAAAACAGGGGTAATGAAAAGTTTATTAATGCACAGTCCGATAGTTGTCGCCGCAGGTTGGATAGGGGCTTATCTATTCATTACCCTTTTACCTTTACTGATTTTACTCATATATCCACCCACAGGAAGAGACTTTTGGATTGAATTTTCTGTAGCTCTAGGGTTCATCGGTTTAGCAATGCTGGCGCTGCAATTTGCCCTCACAGCCCGGATTAATCGGATCGAATCATCCTATGGAGTTGATATCATTCTCCAGTTTCACCGCTACATTTCCTTAGTAGCATTTACCCTGATTCTGATTCACCCAATCATTTTGTTCGTAGTCCAGCCAGAAACCTTACAACTGTTAAACTTTATCACAGCCCCTTGGCGCGCTAGAGCCGCAGTTTTAGGGACATCAGCATTAATATTGCTCATTGTTACCACCATCTGGCGCAAGCAATTAAATATTCCCTATGAACCTTGGCGGATATCTCATGGTGCTTTTGCAGTTCTTGCAGTAGGTTTAGGACTAGCACACGGTTTAGGAGTGGGGAATTATCTGGGATTGTTTTGGAAAGCCGTTTTGTGGATTGCGATCGCACTCACAGCCTTCTGGCTACTAATATATGTGCGTTTAGTTAAACCCTGGTTCATGGTCAAAAAACCCTATTTAGTGGAAGCAGTGCGACCAGAACGGGGAGATGTCTGGACATTAATATTACGACCGCGAGGACATGAAGGTTTTCGCTTCCAACCCGGTCAATTTGCTTGGATTACCTTGGGTATCTCTCCCTTTCGGATGCGCGAACATCCCTTTTCCATGTCATCCAGTGGCGAAAATCCCGAACGCATCGAGTTCAGCATCAAAGCCTTGGGAGACTTTACTCAAGGTATCAAAGATATTGAACCCGGAACCAAAGCCTTTCTCGATGGTCCCTATGGAGTTTTTACCACTGACCGTTATGAAGATACGGCGGCATTTGTCTTAATTGCTGGTGGTATCGGTATCACTCCCATGATTAGTATGCTATTTACCCAAGCCCAACGCCAAGATGAACGCCCCTACGTTTTAATTTACGCTAGTAAGACTTGGGATGATGTCACCTTTCGGGAAGAATTAGAGGAACTGAAAACCAAATTAGACTTAACTGTGATCCATGTGCTGAAAGATCCCCCAGAGGATTGGTCAGGGGAAACCGGTTATGTAGATCAGGAATTACTGGAACGTTACATACCCAAGCGGCGGGGAACAAGGCAATATTTTATCTGTGCATCACCCAAAATGATGGATCAGGTAGAGGCGGCGTTGCATCAACTTGAGGTTCCGGTGACTAATATTCACATGGAACATTTTAATCTGGTTTAAACGCAGAGGGGCGCGGAGTTTTTGAGGAGGACGGAATTATGCGTTATAGTATTATGCTTCAGTTAGCCACTGGTATTACTACGATTTTAGTGGCTACGGCGGCTTTATTTGCTTGGATACAAAGTCGATCTATTCCAGAAGAGGGCGCGTTAGAGACAATAGTGAATATTTTACAACGGATATCTATATTCATTCTGGCAATACTAGCCTTAATTTCATTGATTTTGATTGCCTCTCCCGCAGTGATCATACCCCCAGTTAATCCATTAGTGCCAGTCACTGTTTATGTAGTGGATTCAGGGTTACATTCGAGATTAGTTTTGCCTGATGGTGATGATGGATTAATTCAGTATGCCTACGGTGATTGGCGCTATTTTGCTTTGAATCAGCAAGATTTGGGTAGTGGATTTGCAGCACTCATGATTCCTACTCAGGGAACTCTCGGTAGAAGGAAATATGAAAATATTGCCCAGTTGCAGCAAACTATAGATGCCAATATTACCATCCTGGATTTTGCAGTGGATAAAGCTAAAACAACACAACTAAAGAAAATGTTAGATCAACGTTTTCAGCAAAATATTACTACACAGATTTTCAATCCACTTAATCAAATGAATTTTGTTCAAGCCGATTTAGACTATACCTTGTATCACAACAGTAATCATGAGTTGGTCGCATGGTTAAAAACTTTAGATTGTCCCGTTGAAGGTTTTGTCCTACTAGCTGATTTTCAACTGAAATAAGTAGGACGGTGCAAATAATTAAAGGTTTGTAATAGCTATTCCAGTGAAAAAATAAAACATGGTAAATTAATTAATAGATAAACCTGTCTGATTGAGTTATGACAATGAAAGTTACTAAAAAAAAATTTCTGTCCCGCGTAATCTTGTCCGAGAACGGCTGATTGCAATTCTGGCCTTAATTAATCTAGCACTAGTATTTTTCGATATCAGTTACCTATATGCACGGGATTTTTATCTCCAAGCTATCCCCAGCCTAGTACAAATATATGACCCCGTTAAAGGTGTAAAACCTCATCCATCAACAGAAAATTATCTTCAGCAGGTGGAAAATTCCCAAGCTCAAGTGGTATTATCTGGATTAAAATCTCCTGAAGTAGAAAATCAACTTGTACAATTACGCCGCCTGAGTACCCAAATTATTGAAGATAATCCCTTTGCAGTCGCAGATAAAAGCAGCACCTTGGAAAAAATTCAAGAAGAAATGCGCCAAAGGACAGGTATTAACTCAGCGCGTGAGGCTTTTGCTCGGTTTTGGGATGCTGATTACCTAGCAACAGCAGGTTTGCAGCAAGAAATCAATTTTTGGAATAGTGAAATACACCCTTTAATTGCAGCAAATTATTATCGAGACATTAATAGATATGGTAAATTTATTGACCATTTCTGGTTAATTGATTTGCCCTTTGTAATCATATTTGCCCTGAATTTTTTATCGCGGACATATCAAACCAGTCGCAGTAATCCTCAACTCAATTGGTTAGAAGCGATGCTCAGACGATGGTATGATATCTTCTTATTGCTACCTTTTGTACGCTGGTTGCGAGTAATTCCCTTAACTATTCGCCTCTATCAAGCTAAATTATTAAATCTTGACCCTTTTAAAGCACAAATTAACCGAGACTTCGCTGTTAGTTTTGCCCAAGAGATTACAGAAATGGTAGGAATCCAAGTCATAGATCAAATGCAGAAATCAATTAAAAAAGGCAATGTTTCCCGGTGGTTATTTCAACCGGAATCCCGTCGTCCTTATGTACAGATAAATAACCAAAGTGAGATGCAAATCATTACTCAACGTTTGGTAAAAGTCAGCATTTATGATGTCTTACCCCAACTTCAGTCTGATATTGCTGATTTAATCCATCACACTATTGAAAGCACTCTTAATCAATCGCCTATTATCCGTCAATTACAAAAGTTTCCTGGAATGAATCAATTACCTGATCAGTTAATTGAGCAACTAGCCACGAATTTAACCCAATCTGCTTACTCTATTTTGGTGACATCACTAGAAGATCCCATTGGCGCAGAGATCACATCCCGCTTAACCAAAAATTTTCGCAATGCTTTAGAAGGTGAGTTACAAAAACGGCATAATCTCCAGGAATTAGAACAATTATTTGTAGATATGTTAGAGGAAATCAAGATTAATTACGTGAAAAATATCGCAGAAGAAGATATAGAAAAAACTATGGAAGAAATGGAAAATATCCAAAGACAATTTAATTGCAACTAGTAACTTTTGAGCATTTTTAACAAAAATTAACCTTTGAATAATCAAGCTTTCATACTCTCTTTTTTCGTTTCCCTGACTGAGAAACTTCAGAATTTTCCCATCCCCTGATATAGCAACCGTCAAGGTAGTTAGGACATTCCCTGTTCCCTGTTATTTTGACTAGAATGAAGATATTCATTTCTTGATTCTTTGGATCTGGGGACATAAAATCATGAATGTGGGATCTTTTCACAAAATTCCAGTTTTACCCCTGGTACTACTCTGGTTAGCTTATGCTCTTTTGGGGTGGTATCTTGCAGCTCATCACATTGTTTGGTTAGCGGGAGCGTTTGTCGTCGCTGTGGCTTTAGCCATTGTCAGAAAAACTATTGTTTGGTTAGAGCAGTTGGTGGCTTTTGGCTCTAGAATCTTAGTTGTGGTTTTATTTCTCAGTCTATCAGTCGCCTTGGTTGAAACTTGGTCACTGTTCTTCAGCCTGTTCCTTATCCCTATTGCCACTACTTTTTTAGCTGACTTGGAATTACGCTTTGCTGGTTTCAATAAGACTGATTCTTTTTGGTTATTAACTATTTTAGCGTTGTTCGGTTTAGTTGTAGGTGAAATGATTGATATTTTAGTCTTCCCCAGTAGCAGGTTTTAGGGGAATCCACAGTTTAATTGAAAATAGTCAGGAATATTTTAGACTTTATTTGAAGCTTAGATAGTTCTTCCTTATCGAGATAATTCTAACAATTAACGAAACTATTGTCAAGCTTTCATACTCTCTTTTTCCGTTTCCCTGACTGAGAAACTTCAGAATTTGTCCATCCCCTGATATATTTCAGTTTCAGTCACCATCTAGCAGTAAAATAAGTGGCGAAAAACTCATCAGAGTCACATAAATTGATACTGTGGAGAGAATCTCACACTTGGTAACAGTCAAACCAAATTAGCTTTAGAGAACACTGCCTTTATTATTAATTAAGATATGCAAAGCAGATCCCGACAAGAGTTACAAGACCTAGTGCGTGAGCAGTTGCAAGTGCTACTTGAGCAAAAAAACTTTCAGGGTGCTAAAGCTTTGTTAGTTCCGGTTCAGGTTGCAGATATTGCTGAATCTATTGAAGGTTTACCAGAGGCTACCCAAGCGATCGCTTTCCGGTTACTTTCTAAAGAGGAAGCCATAGAAGTATTTGAATACCTTGATCCCAGTGTACAACAAACACTACTGGAAGATTTCAAGCGTCAGGATGTACAGGAAATTGTCGAGAATATGTCGCCTGATGATCGAATACGCTTATTTGATGAACTCCCGGCTAAAGTTGTGGCGCGACTTTTAGAGCAACTGAGTCCCACGGAACGGGAAACAACTGCTTTGCTGTTAGGTTATAAGCCGAATACAGCTGGGCGGATAATGACTCCTGAGTATTTGTCATTTAAGCAAAATCTCACGAATAATCAGGCATTAGCGCAAATTCGTTCTCTGGCTAGTTTGAGAGAAACTATTTATTACATATATGTAACTGATGATGCTCGCCACTTAACAGGGATTCTCTCCCTGCGGGATCTGATTTTAGCCCGTCCAGAGGAAACTCTTGGCAGCACCATGACCCGCGATGTGGTGTTTGTGAATACTGATACTGACCAAGAAGAAGTGGCGCGGACAATTCAGCACTACGATTTTGTCGCTATTCCGGTGGTAGATGCAGAAAACCGTCTCGTTGGGATTGTGACAGTAGATGATGTCTTGGATATTTTAGAACAAGAAACCACAGAAGATATCTATACCTTGGGTGGTTTAGAATCTCGTGGTGATAATTATTTTCAAACTAATTTATTTACCGTCGCCCGTAGGCGTGTAGTCTGGTTATTCGTGCTGTTAATAACTAATAGTGCTACGGCGGCGGTGATTACTAACCAAGAGGCTATTTTAGAAAAAGTCGTGGCTTTAACTGCCTTTATCCCCTTATTAATTGGTACAGGGGGTAACGTAGGCGCGCAGTCTTCCACGGTGGTGATTCGGGGTTTGAATACAGAGGATGTGCGCCCCAATGAGGCTTTAAGTATAATTGGGCGAGAGGCGATCGCCGGAGTGCTATTAGGAGGTATGTTAGGTAGCGTAGTTGTTGTCTGGGCATACTTTTTGCAAGGTGATTTCAAAGTAGCCCTAACTGTAGGCATTAGTCTATTCTCCATCTGCGTTTTAGCTTCAGTTTCTGGTTCTGGACTACCATTTTTATTCCGCGCTATGAAGCTAGACCCAGCTTTAATGTCCGCACCTTTTATTACCACTGCTGTAGATGTGCTGGGAGTATTAATTTACCTGAATTTAGCGCAAATGATTTTAGGATAATAGCAAAATCTGTTGCTGTAAATTTTTCATTTGGAATCTAGAGAATTACTATATTCTATGCCTGAAGATATATATTTATCTAGATCATCGGCAGATGAATTTATTGCCAAATTAGCTCTGTATTTAGGTGTCAAAGCACTAATATTCCAGAGCCTGTCAACTATGATTCCCAGATTTTTACAAAAATTGACAATCGGGCTGATAGCAGCCACAATACCTATGTTGCCACTTCCACAATTGGTGTTTGCACAAACAACTAGGATTTCAGACTTACAAAGTCCTAGAGCTATCACTATAGCTGGGAGAGTACAGAGCATCATTGGCAATAAATTCATCCTCAATGATGGCACAGGGGACATTATTGTCGATGCTGGCCCCCGTTGGTGGCAGGATATCAACCTTTCAATGGGAGAACAAGTAACTGTCACTGGTGAATTGAGCAAAAAAGGAGATGAATTTAATGCTTTTAGCATAACTCGTGCTACAGGTTCGGTCATTGAAATTCGCTCTCCCCAAGGTCCCCCACCTTGGGCTGGTGGACGAAACCGAGTTCCACGACCCAAAAAATAGTGCCGAGTTGAGAATTTTAGTCTTGGCTATACTGAGGATGGTTCTTCGCTCGGTATACTCAACACGAATGAGGTATGAATGTGAGTAGTCAGGAAAACTACAATTTAGTTGAGTCGGGAGCGACGGCTGATGGTGAATCTCCCAAGTCATTGTTGACATTATCCGATGCAGTAGCGCTGATTGTGGGTATTGTCATTGGTGCGGGTATTTTTCAAACACCGAGATTAGTAGCAGCTCAAGCAGGTAGTAATCTGGCTGTACTCGTATTTTGGTTCGCTGGGGGCTTGGTGTCTCTGGTGGGAGCGTTATGTTATGCAGAGTTAGCCACAGCCTATCCCAATGTTGGAGGTGTGTACTACTACCTCAAACGTTCCTTTGGGCGGGAAATTGCCTTTTTATTCGCCTGGGCGCGGATGACTGTGATTCAAACAGGTTCTATTGCTCTGTTGGCTTTTGTATTTGGTGACTATGCGAGTCAGATATGGAGTTTGGGTGAGTTTTCATCTTCTATTTATGCAGCCTGTGCCATTGTGATTTTAACTGCTTTGAATATCCTGGGTTTACAACAGGGTAAATGGACACAAAACTGGCTGTCTATGGCTAAGGTTCTGGGTTTGTTACTAGTGATAGTTTTGGGATTAACTGCTATCCCTAACTCTACCTCTGTATTGCCGACAGAACCTGCATCATCAGGAAATTGGGGTTTGGCGATGGTGTTTGTCCTGCTGTCTTATGGTGGCTGGAATGAAGCGGCTTATATTTCCGCAGAAATGCACAATAAACAACGTAACATTGTGCGATCGCTCCTGTGGAGTATTGGCATCATCACCGCTATTTACCTCCTGATTAATCTCGCTTACCTCAAAGGATTGGGATTATCAAATATGGCAGAATCAGAAGCTGTAGCTGCCGATTTGATGCGTGCGATTGCAGGTGAACCCGGAGCCTTATTTATTAGTTTGTTAATTGCAGTTTCCACTTTGGGAGCAATGAACGCTACCATTTTTACAGGTGCGCGCACTAATTACGCCTTAGCTCAGGATTTTTCCCTATTTAGGTTTATGGGTCGCTGGGAACAACGCCACAGTACGCCTATCCAAGCCTTTTTGTTGCAAGTAGCCATTGCCTTAGCCTTAGTTTTATTAGGCACGATTACACGGGGAGGCTTTGAAACAATGGTTGATTATACCGCTCCGATATTTTGGTTATTCTTTCTGCTTTCCGGTGTATCCCTGTTTGTATTACGCATCCGTGAACCAGAAACATTACGCCCCTTTAGTGTCCCATTTTACCCTTTGACACCGTTACTGTTTTGTGCATCATGCGTCTATTTGCTATACTCTAGCTTGGCTTATACTGGTCAGGGAGCAATAGTAGGTGTTGTTGTTGTAGCAGCAGGGATTCCCCTGTTATTTTGGAATCGCTATTACCAAGGGAAAATCTAAGGGATTGGCGATTCGGTAAAATCATCTAAATACACGGTGTTGAAAAAGGAAAAAAATTCATGAATTACAAAAAACTACTGTTTTTACTGGCTACGGGAGTGAGTCTCACAAGTTTGGGATTTGTCGGATGTACGCCCCAAGAACCCCAAGCGGAAGCACCAGAAGCACCGACGACCTTGACTGGACAAACTGAAGCACCTGCAACTGCACTCCCTCCCCAAGAACGTCCTGGTGATGTGCCTTATGTCCCCACACCTCCGGCAGTAGTAGATGCTATGCTGGAAGTCGCAGGAGTGGGGCCAGATGATGTGCTTTATGATTTGGGTAGTGGTGATGGTCGCATTGTAACCACAGCCGCCCAAAAGTATGGGACTAGGGGTGTGGGTGTAGAAATTAACCCTGAACTTGTGCAAGAAGCCACCGCTAATGCTAAGGAAGCCGGAGTCAGCGATCGCGTACAATTTGTACAGCAGGACTTGTTTCAGTCAGATTTTAGCGAAGCCACAGTAGTTACTCTTTACCTACTACCTGATATCAACCTCAAACTCCGTCCCCAACTCTTAAAACAACTCAAACCAGGAACCAGAATTGTTTCCCATGCTTTTGATATGGGTGAATGGGAACCAGAACAGACATTAGAAGTGGATGGTCGCACAGTTTATTATTGGGTAGTTCCAGAAGAAGTACCACCTAACTTGCTATCAAACTAGTATCATATTGCAGAAGTTAAAGGGCTAGGCATTGGGGAAAATAGGTAGCGATGAGGAATTTCCTCTTCCCCATTTCTTCTAGCCCTAACTTCTATCTGTTGTACTTACAACTTAAACTATGAAAGGATTACAAGGAAAAACTGCTTTAGTTACAGGTGCAACTTCGGGTATTGGTCAGGCGATCGCTGTTAAACTTGCCCAATTAGGGTGTAACATGGCAATCAACTATCGCCAAACTCCAGAATCAGGCGCAAAGACCGAAGCAATGGCGGTAGAAAAAGCCTGTAAAGACATAGAAAATTGCGGAATGAGATCGCTCCTAGTGCAAGGTGATGTTTCCCAAGAATCAGATATTGTCAACATGGTCAACAGCGTAGTTGACACCTTTGGGAGCTTAGATATCCTGATTAACAATGCGGGAATCCAAGCAGAATGTCCATCCCACGAACTCACCACCGCAGACTTCGATCAAGTCCTAGCAGTTAACCTCCGGGGTGCTTTCCTCTGCGCCCGCGAAACTATCAAACACCTATTATCCCAAAACCATCCCGGAGTGATCATCAATATTTCCAGTGTTCACGAAATAATTCCCAGACCTGCATATCTTAGTTACTCCATCAGCAAAGGCGGAATGGAAAATCTCACTAAAACCTTAGCATTAGAATACGCCAATCGTGGTATCCGTGTCAATGCCGTCGCCCCAGGAGCAACAGTTACACCAATTAATCAAGCTTGGATAGACCACCCAGAAAAAAAAGCCACTGTAGAAAGTCATATCCCCATGTCTCGTGCGGGAACTACTGAGGAAATAGCGGCAGCGGTAGCTTTTTTAGCATCAGATGATGCCGCCTACATTACTGGTCAAACCCTATTTGTCGATGGTGGATTGACTTTATATGCTGACTTCCGGGAAAATTGGTCAGCTTAAGATAACACCGAGAAATATGGAAATATAGCAACCCCCAATCCCCAGCTATAGCTTCTCACCCTAGATATTTGTCTTCAAAATATGAAAATTTGGCAAATTGACTTTTATCGTAGTCCCCAACAGGATACATCGGGACAAGTTCTGTGGGAACTATTAATTTGTGACACAACCCGTAGTTTTGAATACACAGCCACCTGTCCCCAGTCAGCTGCTAACTCTCATTGGCTAGGGACTCAAATTCAGTTAGCTGGTAGCGAGAAATTACCAGACATCATCCAGGTATTTCGTCCCCAGTCTTTGAGTTTAATTCAAGCCGCCGCCAGTAAATTAGAGATTGATGTGGAAGCAACCCGCAACACTTCAGCCTTAAAACAATGGTTACAAGAAAAGCAATATCCTTTAGCCTTAGATAAACCACCCCCAACACCATTACCTGAGAACCTTTGGGGAGAACAGTGGCGCTTTGCTACACTTCCAGCCGGGGAACTGGTAGGTATGTTTGCAGAACGCCCCATACCAATTTTATCTATACTGGGATCTTTGCACCCAATTAATTTGGGTTTAGCATCCACAATCCCGATTCCTGGAGTAATTATCTATGGTGGCAGACAATCTATGCGTTTAGCGAGGTGGTTAGAAGCAGCACGTCCAGTTGAGTTAAATTACATAGCTGGGGAACCAAATGGTTTAATATTAGAAGCTGGTTTAGTAGAAAGATGGGTTGTGGCGACTTTTACTGATAGAGATGTGGCTAAAGCTGGTGAGACTTATCAACAACGCCAACAACAAAGCCAAGGGTTACATTTTTTGCTAGTCCAACCCGATGATTCTGGTATGACTTATAGCGGCTTTTGGTTATTACGGCAAGAAAAAAGCTGAGAGTTGAAAACCAAAAAATTATAGTAAGATAATATAGTCATACTCTTAAATAAGACTAATGCTGAAAGTTACAATCACGTTAGAAGAGGACATTTTGCGGTTTGTAGATCAATATGCACAGGGAAACCGCAGTGGATACGTGAATGCACTGCTAGCAGAACACCGCCGCCAAGTTTTAGCAGCAGAAATGATTACAGCCCTCAAGGAAGATGCTGAAGACGAGGAGTATCAAGCTGAAATTGTTGATTGGGATGGTGTTGTGGGCGATGGCATTAATGCCAAGGGATAATATAACCTATCGACTAGGAGAAATCCGTTGGGTGAGTCTTGATCCCACTTTTGGCGCTGAAGCTCAAAAAATTCGTCCTTGCTTGATTGTGCAGAATGACATTATGAATCAGTATGGATTACTGACAATTGTTATGCCATTTCGACGAGGAAATAAACAAGCGCCCTATACTGTGAATGTGAAAGCAACAGAAAATAATGGATTAGATCAAGACCGTTTTATTGATGTTGGCCAAATCCGTGCTGTGGATCATCGTCGTATTTTGGGCTTAGTGGGTGTACTTGAGCCAGAATATTGGGAACCCATTCGTACATCTATGAATGTAGTGCTGGGATTTGTTTGCTAAAGAAATATGATATTTACCGAAAACCTGGGTAAGGTGTAAGGGCTAAAGTTTTTGTGACATCAGTAACCATAATGCGATCGCACAGGTGAAGTAATTCTCCCTCTGTCTGGGTTTTTCGCATCAACTGTAAGAAATCACCTTCAGCATCAACACTGAGAGCAATGTAGTTAAGGAACCTTTTGAGGTAGCCAATGCGCGCGCGTTCCGGCATAGTTGCAGATGCTGGAGTTTGGCATAAACGATCAATATAGTTGCGGACTTCTACTAAAGGAACAGGCGTAATTGGTTCACAGCGTAAAGCCTGGCGAATTTGATTAAACAGCCAAGGATTTCCAATAGCCCACCGTCCCACCATCACACCCGCCGCACCCGTTTGAGCCAGCACTTCTAAAGCAGTTGTTGCCGAGTAGATATTACCATTAGCCAATACAGGACAATCCACCCGGCTCACAGCTTCCCTGATCAAATCATATTTCACTGACCCCTGATACATATCCTTCACCGTGCGACCATGCACACTCAACAGGTCAATACTATGGTGATTGATGATCTCCAGAATTTCGTAAAAGGTATCTGTATTTGCAAAGCCTAAGCGCATCTTCACAGTCAAAGGTCGATCATTGACTGCTTGGCGCAATTCTGCCAAAATTCGATCTACTTTTTCTGGTGAAAGCAGCAACCCACCACCCACATTTTTGCGATAAATTCTCGGTGCTGGACAGCCCATGTTCAAATCAACTCCAGCGATATTATAGCGGCAGAGTTCCTGGGCGGTTCTGACTAAATCTGGAATGCTTTCGCCAATCATTTGAGCAAACACGGGGCGACCTGTGTCGTTTTCGGTGATGGCTGAGAGAATGTGACGATTGAGCCTGGAAGTCTCATTCACACGGAAATACTCGGTAAAGAAGTAGTCCGGACTGCCATAGTGAGCAATCACTTTCATAAACCACAGGTTTGTCACATCCTGCATAGGCGCAAGAGCCGTGAGGGGTAAATCTTTTTGAAGGGATGGGGGGAGTAATACCTGTGGCATAGAGATTCCAGCGATCAACAAAGCACCACTGTATCAAAAGTGGATAAGTTTATGTACCATTGTTCATTTTACTGGCCTTCTGGCGATCGCATCACCAAAATCATTCATGCCTACTTAGACTGAACCCGTGCTTGCTTCACCATTGCAATCAGAGTTTGGTGAGCATCTTCTGAGTCCGCTAAAACATGATCAAATTCAATCCGCACTGATACAGGTTCTCCATTTACCTGTGCTGTCAAGTTCATCCCTTGTGCGTCAATTGATTGCATTTGTGCCATTGTCGCATCTGCCACGCCTCCAAAAGCCTGGGCATAGAGAACCACCGCACTGGCATGATCTTCGTTCATGTGAGTGCAAATGCGTGAGCTAATTTCAGGAGAGAAGTTATCAGACATGGTGTGCTAAGGAATTGATTATACTGTTATTAGTGAGATTTTACGCTAATTTGCTCAAAATTTTCCCTCTCGGGAGAGTATATTTTTTAAAGTAAAGTAAAAATTCAATTAAGATCGAAGTGAAATTGATTAAATACTGTTTAAGCAAGTTGGTGGGAATCAACTTATGGCGGGGAGAGGTCAAGCCGTACACCAATAGGCACCACAAGAATGTTTTACCTATGTAGTAGCTACGTCTTTCCGTAAACCCCACAACTGTAACTGTAGTCCAACTATTAACCTCAACTTTTGAAGCTAAAAGCCGATGATCAAAACTAGTCAACGTCGAATTGTGATTGGAGATGTACATGGTCACTATGAAGGTTTAATGACATTGATGGAGGCGATCGCCCCCGCAGCAGATGATCAAGTTTATTTTCTGGGAGACTTAATTGATCGTGGCCCCCAAAGCTCAAAAGTAGTTAATTTTGTCAAGGACAATAATTATGCTTGTCTGCTGGGAAATCATGAACAGATGTTGTTAAAAATTTTGACTGGTGAGAATATTTCTACCCCTGCTATGCAAGCATGGCTCTATGGTGGTGGACAAGCAACAATCGCCAGCTACGAAGATGCTAATATTCCTGACGAGCATCTGGACTGGCTGAAAACCTTGCCTCTATATATCGACTTGGGAGACATTTGGTTAACTCATGCTGGTGTTGATCCTGAGCTATCTATCTTTGAACAAACTGCCGAGCAATGTTGCTGGATACGAGACGAATTTCATGGCATTGAGCAACCATACTTTTGTGATAAGTTAATTATTATTGGACACACCATAACTTTTACCTTCCCTGGTGTTAGCCCTGGTCAGTTGGCACAAGGTCAGGGATGGTTGGATATAGATACAGGTGCTTACCATCCCCGCAGTGGTTGGTTAACGGCATTAGATGCCACAAATAACCTAATTCATCAAGTTAACATCTTCAATAATTCTATCCGTACTTTGCCTTTAGCAGAAGCTGTGGTGCAGGTTGAACCATCGAAAATAGCAGCTCGCCGCTCTAAACAGCGAGCCTAATTAATGCTTGACCTTTCACCTAAAGTATGCTACGAATATTACCTCGATAAGCGGTAGTATCTAACCCATCACGTTGATTGCTATTTTGGGCATTAATCGCATTTTGCAGGGCATTAACGCGATCGCCTGTGGCTGGATGAGTGCTTAAAAATGCAGGCATAGAACCTCCTCTTTGCATCAATTTTTGCATAAAGGAAACCATCCCCGACGGGGCATAACCAGCCTGTGTTAAAGTTCTCAAGCCGCGATTATCCGCATCAAATTCATCTTGACGACTGCGAGGCCGGTTGAGAGCGAGTTCTAAACCAATACCTACTGCGGCATTTTGGTCTAAACCTGCGGCGGAAGCCACACCAGTAGCCAGCGCCCTTTGGCGCATTTGTTGTACTAAATGTCTGCCAGTGATATGTCCAATTTCATGAGCTATTACACTAGCTAATTCTGCTTCATTCTCTGCGGCTCTCATCAAACCTGTGTGGATATAAACATACCCGCCCAAAGTCGCAAAGGCATTAATGCTATTATCTTCAACTACTTGGAAGGTAAAGGGAAGATTGGGGCGATCGCTATTAGCTACCAAACGCTGGCCAATTTGTTCCACATAGCGATTAATTTGAGTGTTACTGCTAAATCTAATATTACCACTTTGTAACTGTTGATTCATCTGCCTACCCAGATCAACCTCTTGGCGATCAGATAGATTTGACATCTGAATTATTTGTAATCCCTGGAAGAGAAGAGAACGGATATCAAAAGCCTGTCCAAGCATGGGTGTACTAAGACACACACTGACAGCAACGAATACTGTAATTAACGGATAAAACCAGCGTCGCCGTGAACTAGGATGATTGACCAAAAAGCTTTTCCAATTCATTATCATCAGGTTAATGCGTTAAATTATCAGACGTATCTAGATGCTTCTAAGTTGCATTATTGACTAAAAAACTAAACTGTATACCAGTATGATGGGGAGAAGACTTATATCTTGCACCAGGCGACTGGAAGTCACGGCTACACAGGCTAAACCCCTTCGGGTTCGGGAGTTCGCAATCGACGGGAACCGCCAAGACTGCGACTGCCTCACCACCTGCGTGGGTTCAAAACGTTAGTCAGCGCAGGCGGACTTTGTTGGTGTAGCCGCGATTTTAATCGCCAAGGCTTGGTGCAAGATGTGAGTTGAGAAACTTATTGCTAAAATCAATTATTCCGCTTCTATCTGGAAACATTTTATATGGCTATTTTAGATTCCAAAGGCCGCTTGTTCGGTAAAATCAATCTTCTAGACTTGGGCGCTGCACTAGTGATTCTGCTAGTGATAATTGGTATATTTATTTTTCCTGGAACCACTGGTTCTGTAGCCCAAGTTGGGACTAAAACTGTACCCATTGAAGTAGATTTAATCGTTCGCGGTTTAAATGTCCGCGATCCCGAACGGTTATTTGCTGAAGGTTTTACCAAAGGTGGTAAAACTAACGTGATTATCCGCAATCAACCCTATGGCAAAATTGACATTAAATCAATTCAAGTATTACCCCGAACTTTAACAGTTTCTCAACCTGATGGTTCTGTGAAAGAATTACCAGATCCCCGCGCTAACAACTTTGGTACAGATATGCTGTTAACCTTAGAAGGTCAAGCCCAAGTTACGGACTCAGGGCCAGTATTAGGTAATAGCAAAGTTAAAATAGGTACAACTTTTGAGTTAGAAGGTTTCAATTATAACTTTAATTCTAGCGTAATCGATGTCAGAATCAAAGAAAACTAACATTCTCTGATTTTTGGGTAATAGCTATAGCAATCCTCAATCATCTACTAACTCCAAGATCCCCGACTTCTTGAAGGATACAGCTGGCGAATAGGGGGTCTGACCCTACAAGAATCAACAGGCGTTGGTTCTGAAAAATCAACAAGTCCGTTCAAAAAGGTGTGCGTCATATCAGCCCACCTTTTTGAGCATGAAAATTTAAGACCAAGGCAGTTTTAACTGTCCCTGGAGAACAAATGAGCATATATTTAGGACTTGTTAGTTAAGCACAATTAACAAGCAATCTAGCAAAAGAAATAGTACGAGTGCGAGCTTTAGTAGCATGATTAGGCCAGTCAAAAAACCGACTTAAATTGATTGCACAAGCAGTGGTAATATGTTGTAAATGTGTTTTGGCTAGTCCAAAATATCGTGTTCGTCGCAAATCAAGTCTGCCGACAGCAATGGCGCACGTGCTATATTTCGGGGGTAAAGGAAAGCATGATTAACATTGGCTTCCTATTTCCCCCCATATCTAAAAATCTAAACCTCCGGAATTTCTGATTTGCTCCAGAATCTGTAAGTCTTGTTTAGAGAGTTCACCCATATTTGAGGAATTGCGCTGCATCTGTTCAGCAGGCGATCGCCAAATTAAATTACCATTACTATCAGGCACAACTGGCGAAATTTGGTTAACAATATCTGCACTGGGAGATTGAATAGAACCAGCAGGTGAAAGATTCCTATTCATACCAGTTTCTGCACCCGGAATACTTGATTCCATTCCCGTAGGTAACTCCGGAATACTATCGAAATTATTCTGTATAGGTAGACTTTGTTGCACACCATTCACAGGATTTAAACCAGGATTAGGGGCAAAATTTTGGTTAGGTAAACGATTCGTAGGGGGGACTTGCATCACACCACCCACAGGAGTTGCTTCCAAACCATTCATGGGATTCAGACTATCATTCACACTAGGAATACTGAGATTACTTAATTCACTCAGTGGGATGAGAGATAAAGTCTCTCCATTAGGACTGGGAGTATTTCCGGTTTCATTCCCACCATTACCCGCAGTCGAAGATGTCGCTGCTGTTCCTGCGGTTTGAGATGTCGTCGGTAAAGGTTGGATTCCCAAAGGCTGATCATTAACATTAAACGTTCCCGACCGTAATAACTTGTCCGCTTCTGTAAGAAAGGGATTATTTCCCATAGGTGGCGAACTGTTATTCAATGTATCTATTTCGGGATTAGATTCTGCATTGTTAGAAGACAATTGTTTATTAATTGCTTCCAGTACACTTTCACTATTATTAGACTCAGATGGTAACGGAGGGAGAGGCGCAATTGCAGGTATATTGCCCAATTCCACATCACTTAACAAAGCGGGTAAACTATCCAACTCAGCTGCGATCGCTCTTTCCTCCGGCGAAAGATTAGTACCATCAGACTGGAGAGCCGAAGCATCTTGATTTTGGTTATAAGTGAACATATTGGGATTAGACCAATACTCCCGAATTACCAGCCCAATCGCCGATAAAAAAATTGCTGTTCCCCAAATACTCGGTTTAGCTAAAATCAATAATTTAGCTTTGAAATCACGTAAATAAGCGGATTTATCAGAATTTTCTGGCATAACCAAATATTATAAACAACTTAAACTTGTCAACATTTATAGCATTCCCGACGCTAATAAAATACAAAATTATCTGCGTTTATCCGCGTCCATCTGCGTTTAATAATTACTCCTTGTACCTCACTGAAACCGGGAATTGCTATATTTGTTGTTCTTTTCGCTATTTTAACTAACTCATCGTTGAGCTACTCGCATCAATAAAAATAAGCCTATCCCTAAAAACAGAAAATTGGGTAGCCAAGCTCCCATAAAAGGAGAAAAAACACCAGCTTGTCCCATTGCGCCACTAATAAAGAAAATTAAATAATAGGTGAAAATTACAATCACACTTATACCAAAACTTGTGCCGCGCCCGCTACGCTGGGGTACACTGCCCATAGATGCACCAACCAAGCCAAAAACGACACAAACAAAAGGTAAAGAAAATTTTTGTTGAATCCGCACTTCCAATTTACGAATTTTTTCATAATCCCCACCGATACGTTCTATTTCTAACTGTTCTAAAGATTCAACAATATTCATCTCCCCATAATCTCGGCTTCTCTCAGCTAAATTTAACGGCGTGCGAGGTAATTGCAGTTGTTGCTGTTCAAACCGTAAAATATTGCGATAGGAACTATCAGCAGCCACTAAATAAACGGTACCATTATAAAAATCCCAAACATTGTCCGCAATATTCCATTCGGCAGATTCAGACACCACAATTTGATTTAAACCTGCTGTGGAACGGTCTATAATTGTTAAACCCTTCATGCGTTTACCATCAAACTGGTCAGCATAAAACAAGCGTGCTAATATTCTTTGTCTACTACCATCTGGCTGTTCAATATCTCGATATTCCGGATAAAATATATTTGACTGTTGAAAAGTTGGTCTATCTGAGTGCAAAGCCTCTTGCAGAGTAATACTGGCTCGATAATTAGCTGCTGGTGCTATTTGCTCATTAAACACAAAAGTTAGCCCTGTCACCACCAAACTTAACATCACAGCCGTGAAAACCGTGCGATAAACACTTACACCACAGCCACGCATTGCAATTAATTCACTTTGACTAGAAAGACGACTATAAGTCATCAAAGTAGCCAGCAGAGTAGACATAGGGAAAGCTAAAACAATAAAATTGGGAAACTTGAGTAAAAAAACCTCAATTGCAATACTAATTGGTAATCCCGACTCCACAATTCGCCTGACTAGCTCAAACACAGCATCAATAGTCACACCCAGGGATGAAAACGCCCCCACACCAAATAAAAATGGTGCTACCAATTCTTTAGTCAGGTAGCGATCCATGAGAGTAAAAGGTAACAGCGAATTGAAGCTATATAAAAAATTGAATTTTTTGGCTATCATCGGAAATTATGATCATTATGTATAGCTGGGGACTGGGGACTGGGGACTTGGCGGAAAAAAGGTTGCTCGTCAAGAAATCATTGACGACTATCTAACCCACTACGAACTGGGTTAAGACCCAAATGGTGTCTCATCGGTTGTATGAACCGTTACTAACCTAGACCCAGCCAAGCACTACGCCAGTTACTGAAAATAAACAGTCAAATTATTAATTTAGGCTTGAAATTTATCACCCAAATAATACTGTCGCACTAAAGGATTATTATAAAGTTCTTCAGGATTACCGAAGGCGAGAATTTGCCCCTCACGCATAATATAGGCGCGGTCTGTAATGGCTAAGGTTTCCCGGACATTGTGATCTGTAATTAAGATACCCATACCGCGATCGCTCAATTGGGCGACAATGTGTTGAATCTCAGAAACCGCAATGGGATCAACTCCAGCAAATGGTTCATCCAAAAACAAAAATTTTGGCCCTTCTCTTCCCGCAGCTAAAGCGCGCGCTAACTCTGTTCGTCGTCTTTCCCCACCAGAAAGTTGAATACCTTTGCTATTAGCTACTTTTTCCAAGCGAAACTCGTGCAGTAAGGCTTGCATTCGTTTTGACCAATCCCGGCGTGGTACATTAGTTTGCTCTAGCACCAAGAGAATATTCTCCTCTACTGAGAGTTGGCGAAACACACTTGGCTCCTGAGCTAAATAACCAATACCTAATTGCGCTCTTTTGTGCATAGGCATTGCAGTTATTTCCATACTATCTAACCAGACTTTGCCTTGATTGGGTTTTTCTAAGCCTGTAGCAATGTAGAATGTCGTCGTTTTACCCGCACCATTGGGGCCTAGCAACCCGACAACTTCACCCTGAGAAATGGAAAGGTTGACGCGATTGACGATATTTCGCTTACCGTAAGATTTGTGAATATTTTCTAAAACAATTTTCACGATTCGCGCCTATGTTGCTAAGTGATGCTAATTAGATTGTCCCCCAACTTCAGTATCATTGACCATGTAAGTAGATTCTACCTGACGGTTGGATTGGGGCAAAGCTACAAAACGTCCTTCATCAATCAGATAAGTCACTTTTTCCGCACGGATACTATTCATGCCGTTTTGTAAAATATAAACATTACCACTGAGATCAATCCGGCGTTCGTTGCTAAAAAATTGCGCTTGAGCAGCTGTAGCTTTAATCTGACGAGCCGGATATAACATTTGTACGTTACCGCGAGCTGTTGCTACTTGAGTATTAGCGTTATATTCTTGCAGATCAGCGCTGATGGTGAGGGGGCTATTTGTTTGAGCTGTTTGTGCAGTAGCAGTTTGTACATGAGTAGGAAATGTGAATGTACCTAACATTGCAGCTGGTAACATTAAAGAGAATCCGAGACGGCGGATTTGCGCTACTGGTAATTGATAGTAAAACATGATATTTTTACGAATTTAGGATATCAGCTTGTATACTAACCATCTATCTCAATTTTTGGGGTTGGGATAACCGCTAGCTGGAATATTGACGCTTTCTTCAGCCTCAAGGTTTCGCCCATATCAAGATCAAGATTTATTTATAACAAACGCCAAGGTTGTGAGGAAAAAAAAGAATCACAAAAGAGGCAGGGGTGCAGGGTGCAGGGGGAGAAGAGGCAGAGAGAGGTGCAGGGTGCAGGGGGGAAAATTTCCTAGTACACACTCTCCTCACTCCCCACTCCCTACTCCCCACTCCCCCCTCTGAGGACAATTTTCGGTGTAGGCAAACTCTGATGTTCAGTTAAGTCAGCAGCACTCATTTTGTCGGCTCCTATTTGTTGTAACACTGATAACAAGGCTGTACTCTGACTTAATAATTCGTCTACATCAATTGTATTGAAAACAGACGGGTAACGTCGGAGGCGATTGCTGCCTTCTCCCAGTAAAATTACTGCACCTCGTAAGTTACCATTGCCTAAATGATACTGTGCAACAGCAATTTGTAAGATACCTTGATAAAAGGTTTTTTCTGGTTCGCTGGCTTCTATCCACAAAGCTTCTAAGGTGTCATGACAGGCGTAGAACTGACCAGAATTAAACTGTTCTACCCCTTGCCAAAACTCTGGGGGGATAATATCGCTCATCCCATGCTTTCTCTGACTTCTTTGATGGCTTCTAGAGTAATTTCTTGTTGGTCGCCAGCAAACTCGTTATCTGGGGTGAGAAACAGCATACAGTGGCATTCTTTGCGCTCTCTCATGGGTACACAAGGACAATTCCAGTATGTAGCATGAACTTCTGCTTCTTTGTCTTCGTAGTGGCGACAGGGACACAAGGGCGCGCCTAAATCGTCTTTATGTTTGGCTAGTCCTTCAATGACTACGGCGGTGACAGAAGGTTCCGAACAGAAGTAGGTTCCAGTACGTTTGGCGTACTGTTCGGAAAAATGCCGCATTGCTTCTAGGCTTTTATCTGTGGATGTTGTGTTATTTTCTGATGAGATCATGTGGATCGGCACTCATAATTTAAATATTTCTTTGCATTGTACCTCAGCCTCATGGGGCTATTACCAGGGGAATTTCCCCAATTTCAATTTCGGCTCAAAGTTTTTGCAGTTGCGGTTGCAGTTCTTTGTCGCTCTGTACCACAATACCGGGGTAATCTCGATTAACTATGGCTTGTTCTCCTGGTGAGGCGCTATTCTGCCATAATACCCAACGACTACCTTGGGGAAGAGAAGTTAAGGTTGAGGAATTTTCAGTTAGCCAAATCGTAGAATTGTTGTGGCGATCGCCCGTCATTTCCTCTTGGTATCCGGTTCCTGCTAAAGTTTCTAAAACTACGCGATCGCCTTTAACTAAACCTGTGGATGCTGTCCATAACTGCACTGGTATTTGCTCCCGGACTGCATAAAAATACAACGAAGCGGCGGTAATTACTGCGGCTTCAAAGTTATCTGCTTCCCAATTCCCAGCCGTATCCAGGGCAATAATGATATCTTGTCCACCTGTAACTACTTCTAACTCTCGTACCCGTAATTCTCCGTAACGAGCGCTTGTCCGCCAGTGAATCAGCCGAGTGGGATCACCCAAGCGATAGGGACGCAGCGATCGCACTAAACCAGATGTAGAAGTTTGCAAAGGTACATTCCGGGGATCACCGCGTTTGCTCTCTTCTTTCCCCAAATCATCCACCAAAGGACAGGTAGTTAAAGGTAACACCGTGGGATAAACAATTGCACTAGCCTCACAGTGGCGCTGGCGACGACACCAAAATAAACCTAAAGGCGCACCACTACCTAGTTCTACCCTCTGCCAGCGATAAATCCCCCGCAGGGAAGTTGGTTGATAATATACCCAATGGTGACTACTTTGGGTGTTAATTATCTCAATGGCTGTTTTCACTGGCTTACCTAAGACGAAAGGTAAGATATCCTCCACTTGCAATAACGTGACAGGCTGACGAGTTTGATTGCAGATTTCTAATTCCACAGTTAACTCATCCCCTGCTGATACAGGCTGCATGGGGCGACGCTTCACAACTAAACCTTTAAGCGATCGCGGCGGTAAAAAGGCCGCTATACCCAAAAGTGCAAAACTAATCCCACTAATAGCATACAGCCAGCCTGCCATAGTATTAACTGCTGCGCCAAAAAAACAAAGAGCAATTGCACCTAATACCCACCCAGCGTATGTAGGGACGATCACACGGGTTTCTAACCAATTAGTAATGGGTTTGATAATTTTCATCTAAAAACCTCCGGAAGTGTGGAAACCGTGCATCTTTAGACCACGGAGGAAACACAACATGGTTAATTTATTAACCGTCCAACTCTGCAAACTATGCATAGGAGTAACCGTCCTTTTTGTGAATGTGCTGGCAATACTTGTAGTTAATTCCTTGAACCAATCCGTTCTTAGTTGAAATATTGAAACTACCAGTTGCACGAGTTGCAATTCTCCCAAGATATTCACCAACTTTTTTGCCATGAGTCACAACAGCTTTAACGATGTCTCCAGTCTGGAAACCAAAATGGAATTTGGTTCTAGAACAATGACGTATGGGAAATCCATACTTGTTAGTACGGCATGATTGCCGTGTGCCATGACCATTAGCTATAATCAGCACTGACTTAATACCTTTGATGTCAAGAATCGGTGTCGATTTACCAACGCAAGCAGCATCTAGCCAATGTGTTTTATCTAGATTTTGTTGTTTGCGGTTGAACTTTGTTAGTCCACCGGAGCCAGTCTCTACAGGTAGTCCAGTTGCTTTCAAGATTTCCAGTAATGCAAATCTAGTTGTGTTTACTGATGCTGCATCTGCCAATGGTTTTTTAGCTTGTTTAAGAATTTTCTCTAATTTTAATGGGTCTTTTTTGAGAAAATCTCGAATATCTTTGGTTCCTTTCTTTATGTTGCATTTCTCGCATGACAAAGTAAGGTTTGTAATTGAGTTAGAACCTCCTTTTGCTCTGGGGTGAATATGTTCTATTTGCAGTGGAACGTCTTTAATTCCGCAATAGATGCATTGTCTTCCCCACTTGTCAAGTAAATATTCTCGTATTTCGTACCCTGCTAAAGTGCCTTGTTGGTACTCTTTGCCCTGAATGTCTGGATTACGCATTAATTGCATATCAAAACGCACTAATTCTTGGCTAATTGCTGCAATTGGTGCGAGTTTATGTAGTTTATTAACCCAAGTTTTGATATTCTCAATTCGACTTTGTAGACTTGGCGCTAACCATCCTTGTGGACGCGTCCTATTCAGGAATCTTGGTTGACGATATCTAGTTTGACGATTTCTTCTACTACGTCTTAGTTGTCTTCTCGATGTTAAGGCATCTCTAATACTAAAACCTCTATGCTTTAACTCCGCAGCAAATATAACCTCCCCATTAGAGTCGTTGACTAAAGCGATTCCTGTTGTTTTTGCGCCAGGGTCGATTTTTAGTCTTAAAGGTGATACGGTCGAATCTGGACGTGATTCTTTGAGAATAATGGTGAACGGAAAACGTCTAAATATTGCTGCTTTTCCGTTCCTTAATAGTTGTCTAGCTTTTGCCGGATGAACTGGATCTAGTGGTGTTTTTTCCGTATCTAATACAAATGTTTTGGACACGAAGTCCCTCCTTGCGGGTAATGTTAGCCTGGACAATGTTATTGGGCGGTACTTCTAGAAGACACTGGCTTTAAACCTTTACACCTGTTTAATCTTCTAGTTCTAGAGCTGAGAACTGGCTACGCATTCTCAGGTAGGAGCTTTAACACTCTCCAATAACGTAGTACAAGAGGTACTTAGTCGGGTAAGCTAGACTTCAACATTTGCTGAAGCTCCCGGATTCAATCCGGGGGTTGCTTACGTTTCTTTTTTAACCCAAGTTTCCACTATCTTACTGCTATTGCTGTTGTTCTCGCCGTTCAGCAATTTCATGGCTAGAAATCATACTTTTAACTGCCTCGACATCATTCATCATCAAGACTGATCCTTCTATTGATCGATCAAATAAGGGAGTAATAGCTAGATAACAGTTGATTTTTCTGCCCCGGCGATTGGTAGCATTTAAAATCATTTCTTGAAACTGCTGTTTACCAGATAGAGAATCCCGGATAGGCGATCGCAACTGCTCCAGGGGTAGACCAATATCTAAACTAAACAAGGATTTGCCCAAGACTTCATCTGTTCTTAATCCCCAAAAATCTTCCAACATAGAATTCCACACTAAAACACTAAAATTTTTATCAATTACCAATATTCCTGTTTGGAGACTTTTGAGAATACCTACCAAAAAAACATTAGTCCGGTTCAGTTCTGAAGTGCGATCGCTTAGTTCTTTATTAATTGTTTGTAATTCCTCATTAGTAGATTGAAGTTCTTCATTCATAGTCTCCAACTCTTCATTACTAGATTGAAGTTCTTCATTCATTGTCTCCAATTCCTCATTAGTAGATTGGAGTTCTTCATTAGTAGTTTCCAACTCCTCATTAGTAGATTGGAGTTCTTCATTAGTAGTTTCTAAATCCTGTCGAGAGCGTTGTAAAGCTTCTTGAAGTTGACTAAAACGAGTCACATCCTGAAAAATAATGCTGACACCTAACAAAGACTTGTCAACATCTTCCAAAGGAACAATTCGTATATCTAAATATTGGGTTTCTGTATTAGATAAATAACGCTCCACATTTGTGCGGTTAATAGTATGGCGTTCCAAAGAAGCCTGTTCAATCAGCGATCGCAATTCTAAAGGACGGTAAGAAAGTTCTAAATCCTGAAAAGGACGAGTTAAATCCTTGGGTGAAAGCCCAAACAAACTGCGCGCCTGAGCATTCATCAGCACCAAAATACCATTGATATCCACTACTATTTGAGCCATAGAAGCCGCATCAAAAGCCATCTCCCGCAGTCGTGTATGCTGGGATAATCGCTGGCTAGGCTCTTCTGGAACTGTATTTCCCATCACCAATAGGTGATCCCGTAAATTCGGTAGGGATAACTTGCTAAATATACGATTTTTTAAATCTACAGGGGTGAATGAATTATTATGGATTAACAACATCTCTGCCTTACCCAAAAAAAGATGCCCTGTATCATTTAAAGCAAAATTAAACCGAGCAATAATCCGCGCCTGAGTCTCAGAATTGAAATACATCAATGTATTGCGACAGACTAATAAATCTAAACGAGAAATAGGCGCATCTTGTAGTAAATCATGACGACCAAAAATCACAGAACGCCGCAAGTCTTGGCGAAACACATAATTATTACCAGTGTTTTCAAAATATTTCTCTTTTAACGCTGATGGTATTACCTGGACATCCTTAGCCGAATATATAGCTTGGCGAGCTTGATTCAAAGCTTCTTCATCTATATCAGTAGCATAGATTTTTACCCTTTGGCGAAATTCTTCAGTTCCCAAAATTTCCGTCATCAACATCGCCAAAGTATAAGCCTCCTCACCAGAAGCACAACCGGCACTCCAAATCCGAATTTGCTCAGAATTATTTTTGCGCCCTACAATATTGGGTAACACCTTCTCCGCTAAGTATTCCCAAGCTGGCATATCTCGGAAAAAAGTCGTCACGTTGATCAGGATCGTATTAAACAGTTGATTAAATTCTTCTGGATCAACTTCCAAATAATCTAAATAACCTTCAAACTTTTCAATACTTAAAGATTGCATCCGTTTACGGACTCGACGCATCAACGTTGAGCGTTTATAGCCTGTAAAATCAAAGCCTCGGACTTGTCTGAGATAAGTTAATAAATTTTCAAACTCAGGGTTTCTTTCTGAGGGGTTCATAAATGGGAATAGGGAGTAGGGGACAAAGAAGGGGACATTTTTTGCCCCCTTGCTCCTGCTGTTTTCGCTGGGTAATACTCGATAGTTTATACCCTATATACTTCCATTAATAGGGTTGTGACTACAAGGCTAATTTTTTTCCTCTGTTCCCACTACATCCTAACGGCGTTTAAATTTTTTCCCTTGAGCCGGGAAACGCATCACTTCTCTACCCAAAATCAACATTCCCGTTACACCCAAACTGACAAACAAAACATATTCATACCAGTATCGACGTATTTGTGCGATAGTATTCAGAGATAGATGCAAAGAATTAAAACACAGTAGCAACATCAGTATCATTAACGCCCCAAACCCCACAAAGCTTAAACCCATATAAATGCGTGCAGGGCGCAATTCCCAATCGTTAATTTCGTCTAAATTAATTTTTGCCAATTCCTGCAAAGATTCATCAGCCACAGTTGAAGCTACTTCCAATTTCTGACTGAGCTTTGGCGGTAATATAGGTGTCAGCTTCGCTACAGTAGGGCGACGTAGCATAGCTTCAGTGGATTGTAGCAACTCCAGTGGCTGACGACTAGTAATCATAGTAATCAGTTGAGTAAATTCTCTGTTTTTCCTAGCAATGGGGGTAGTGGCTTCACCTTCAAAATCCATAGCACACCTAAAAATAGGATATCCATAGCGTAACTAATTCCCTAGCAGTCTTGCAAATCCCCAAATGTGGATATTTTAGCAGGCGATCGCCAACATTGGGTTGATCTACACACGTCACGAGTAAATGAGAGAAATAATTATCCAGTCGTGATATCTAAAAACAATGTTTTTGATCAAGTTTTTTAGAGGTGTCTATCCCCAGACTGATACCAATTCCCATTTAAATATGCGATTCTGGGCAAGGTATTAATGTAGAGAGTCTATCTCATCTCAACTCGTAACCATAAATTAGCTCTATGACAAAAATAGGGATATCACGACTAGACCGTTTTGATTCTTTACAATTTTCTCTATTTTTTTTGCTAACTTGAAGATAGAGGCAAAAAAATATTCTCCGGTAGGTCAATTCTTTGATGAAAAGAAAAAGAACAAACTATGGATACCATTGTTAAATATGATATTGGGGTGATTAAAGAAGAAGCACGGCAATTAGTCAAAAAGGGACTTCTTGACCGTCAACAACCAATTTATTCACTGTGTAGATATGTTCCTAATCGTGACTGGCTATTATTTGAGACGGAACTAGAAAAGAATGAATTTCTGCTCAGAGATAGGATTATCGACCTATTAAGCAATGAAACATGGGAAGAAGATTGATCCTCTACAAAATAATTTACAATTACAATACACCCCATAAATTATCGCAGAAACCCCACAGATTGATCCGGGGTTTTTAAATGCAATTACTTTTTAATTTAACCTCCCACGATATTCACTCTAGTGAACGACTGATCATTAAGGCTGTAGGCTTGCCATATTGACCCTGTTTACCCTCAGCGCAGTCCTTGATGTAGCATCAATTTGTCTCAGTTTTATGGACTCCCCCGCATCCATAACGGGGGATTTACACGTTAAGACTCGTCAAACATTGTTGATACGAGAAAACTAAACTCAAACGGCTTCTGTATTCTTCTCACCAGTCCGAATACGCACAACTTGATCTACAGGGGAGATGAAAATTTTACCATCGCCAATCTCGCCTGTACGGGCAGCAGCAATAATTTTATCCACCACCATATCAACTTGACTGTCTTCAATGACAATTTCCACTTTGAGTTTTTGCAGAAACTCTACCGTGTATTCAGAACCACGATAGCGTTCTGTTTGCCCTTTCTGTCGTCCAAATCCTCTCACTTCAGAAACAGTCATACCGACAATACCAGCATTGACTAAAGCAATTTTCACTTCATCAAGTTTAAACGGGCGAATGATCGCTTCTACCTTTTTCATGATCTCAATTCCTTACTTCTAGTAGCTTCGCTTATCTATCTAAGCAGATATAATGTCAAACACTGTCACCATTACCGCTATTTTCAAAAAATATGTAAAGATTGCCACTATTTTTTTAACTGTATGCACCCTAGTGAAATATTTTTACCAGAGGCTGAATTTTGCTATGTAATTTTTCTAACTAAATAATCTATCACAAGTCGTAAGCAAAATAGTGGGGAGAATTGACATAAAATCGGAAAACTCTCAACCATCGGCGGAATTATCAATTAGGATTTTGATTTTCCAACAACGGACGCACAATCAAATACCCTGCACTAAAAGCAGAAAGCATGATGAATAAGATGATCATAGCTAACCACCAGCCACTAAATTCTTTAACTTTTTTCTCCATTAGTGGATAGTAGTTAACTTCTTGTTCTTCTACCAAAAATGTTTCTGGTGTGGAGTCATTTATTTCTAGAGGTACAGAGAAGTGAGAATAATGGCTGGTTTGCTCAACTGATGGACGACTGGGAGAAGAACGCTGCTGAGGTGGTGAGGTTGGTTGGGGGTGACTTTTGATTTTACTGGCAGGTGGGATAGTTTGGGTAGCAGTGGTATCTACCAACTTTTGCAAGTGTACAAAAGACTGGACAACTTTCGTAATTTCTTGGCGTAGTGATTGATTTTGCTGGTCTAGTTGCTGATTTTGCTGGGTCAGAGCATCTAGTTTAGCTTGTGTTAGTTTTAACTCTGTTGCCAATTCTCGGTAGACATACAGTGGCACAGAGGCAGGATAGGTGTCAGAATTTGGGGTTGTTTGCATGAGAGACTTGGTATCAAAAATTGAGTTGATTAAATAATTAACATATTTAGCAACAGCCAAGGATGTGAGGACAAAAATAGATCATGAAACCCTTGCAATTAGAGAGTTTTAAGGCTGTTCCCTGCTATACTATCAAACTATCGCTATCCCTGTAGTGCCTCTTATTTAAGTTAATTTTCTAACAGGGGAAAAAAGTGTCCCACAGGCCCTTGTCCTATGCCGATATCTAGAGCGTAACTAAGTGCAGTGGTAACATATTCCTTGGCTTGTTTTACGGCTGGCCACAACTCCATACCTCTGGCCAGATTTGCGGCGATCGCAGCTGATAGTGTACAACCAGTACCGTGGGTATTTTTCGTCTCCACTTGTTTTATCATTAAAGTTTCCAGTTTTTTCCCATCAAACCAGATATCAACACCACGCAAACTTCCCGACATCCCGCCACCCTTGACTAACACAGCTTTTACCTTCAGATTTCGGTGTATAACTTGAGCAGCAGCCCGCATCTCATCTAAGCTATTAATTACCAAACCGCTTAAAATCTGAGCCTCATAACGATTTGGTGTCACAATAGCCGCTTGAGGTAACAAAGCATCACGGAGAGTTTTCACCGCATCATCATCAATTAATTGCGCCCCTGTTCGTGATACCATCACTGGATCAACCACCAAATTAGTAATTTGTAATATTTCCACTTGCTGTGCCACAGCAGAGATAATCTCTTGATTCAGCAACATTCCCGTTTTTGCCGCTTGCACACCAATATCTTCCACCACCGCTTGCATTTGCGCTATCACCGCCGCACTGGGCATAGCATCCACCCGCCTCACTCCTAAAGTATTTTGTGCAGTCACGCAGGTAATAGCACTAGTACCGTGGACACAGTGAAAAGCAAAGGTACGTAAATCAGCTTGAATACCCGCACCGCCACCGCTATCGGAACCAGCAATAGTTAAAGCTACAGGTACTTGAGAGGTGATTTCAGCATTCATAACAATTATGGGCGAGAGATTGATGATACCTTGGCGTACTTGGCGGGTCGTTAAAAAAGATAAACTTCACTAAATACTACTGATTTTGTTCCGGATTTAAGCCTAGCAAAACTCCTTGCAAATACTTACCCCAATTTGCAGCCAGAGGAACTTCTGTAAAAGGGATGCGTATGGACGCAGATTCAGATGTGATAAATTCCAACTTAATCAAGCGACCTTTGCGGGGAAAATTTTCTACTTCCACTACTTTATCATCTACCAAAAGACGGATTTCTTTAACATCCAGCAAAGAAAAAGTTGCTAAATTAATCAGACCTTTAGGTGTAGGCTTCCCCCAAGTTATATTTTGATCTTTAAGACCCAATACAGCATAAATATCATACTTAGATTTATCAAATTGCTCCGCCCAAATCCGATATGCTTCCAGCTTCTGGTATTCCCGTGAACCTTGCCAAGCCAACCAGAAAAAAGCAACCAGCAAAGGCAACCATAAAAGACCACGTTCCATTGTTTAATAAATCCTCAATCTTGAGTAAAAATTTTTCATAGTACAGCAATAAAGCATAAAGATGAGTTATGGTAGTGAAAAAATTGGCAAAAAGCGGTGATGATTTAGTATGAAAAGACTTATATTATTGTGCTTGTTTGTCATCGGGCTAGGGGCTGCTGTTTTTGGTTTCCTAAATTTTCAGGGATTAGCAGCTAAAGGTGAGTTTGAGACGATTTTGCTAGATTTTCGCCAAGATATTCCCGCAGAGGTAATACAGCAGAATTTACAAGCGATCGCCCAAGAATACAACGTCACACCCCGATTAGACAATCAATTTTCAGCGCCGGATAATGTGTATATTATTGAAGGCGATCGCCAGAGAATCAAAAAACTGAAAAAATCTCCCTTCGCCGAATATATCCAATTAATCGAGCCAAATTACATATATAGAAAGATTCCCCTACCAGCTGAAGCAACTTGGTTCAACGAAAACTCAGCATCTTCAAATCAAGCAAATCCAGCACTCAAAGGACCCAACGACCAATATTACAGCAAACAGTGGAACCTACACAACATCGGCATTGAAGGCGCTTGGACTCAAACCAAAGGCAGTGGCGTAACAGTCGCCGTAATTGACACAGGTATAACTCGCGTCCGTGACTTGCTAGACACCAAATTTGTCAAAGGCTATGATTTTGTCAGCGATCGCGAAGAAGCCACAGATGATAACGGACACGGTACTCATGTCGCCGGCACCATCGCCCAAGCTACCAATAACAGCTATGGTGTAGCCGGCATTGCCTACGAAGCCAAACTCATGCCCCTAAAAGTCCTCAGCGCTAATGGTGGCGGAACAGTTGCCGATATTGCCGAAGCCATTAAATTTGCTGCTGACAACGGTGCAGACGTAATTAACATGAGCTTAGGTGGCGGTGGTGAAAGCCAGTTAATGAAACAAGCCATTGACTACGCCCACAAAAAAGGTGTCACAATAGTCGCCGCCGCAGGTAACGAAAATCAGAATGGCGCAAGTTATCCCGCACGTTACCCCTACGTGATTGGCGTTTCCGCATTTGGCCCAGACGGAGAAAAAGCCCCCTATTCCAACTTTGGCGCAGGCGTAGATATTTCCGCACCTGGTGGCAGTGAGGCTGGTACAATCCTCCAAGAAACAATCAACCCAGACAACAACGGCGAAGGCGTATTTCTAGGACTCCAGGGAACCAGCATGGCTTCCCCCCACGTTGCAGGCGTAGCAGCATTAATTAAAGCCTCTGGAATCACCGAACCAGACGAAGTATTAAAAGTCCTCAAGCAATCAGCAAGAGTTATCCAAGATGATAGCTTCAACTACTATGGCGCTGGACAACTTAACGCCGAAGCCGCAGTTAAACTAGCCGCCGAAGGGCAAATCAGCTTCCAAGACTTCTTCCGATGGTTACGAGATAACGGTTATCTCAACCCCCGTTTTTGGATTGATGGTGGTGCAGTCGCACTCATACCCAAAGTCCTCATGGTCTTAGGTTCCTATCTCCTCGCTTGGTTTTTGCGGGTTTACTTCCCCTTCGCCTGGAGTTGGTCTTTATCCAGTGGCTTAATTGCCGGTAGCTCTGGTTTATTCTTCCTCCGGGGATTATATATCTTCGACTTACCCCAGTGGCCTTTCCGAGTTTTAGGTAGTTCTATTCCCGAACTAGGAAACACCATCCAAGGAACAAATGCCTTAAATCCCATATTTGCCAGCGTCCTCATTCCCATAGTGTTAATAGCATTATTCTTAGGACACCCTAGCTGGAAATGGTTTGCTATCGGTTCCAGCCTTGGCTACGCCGCATTTTTAACAGTTAGTGCCATTTATGACCCAGCAGTGTGGGGCTTAGGAAGTAGCTACCTAGCTCGGAGTTTCCTGATAATTAATGCCTTACTCTGTTATGGACTAGCTCGTTTAGCATTAAAAACCGAAACTCAAACCGCTTAATCAAAGAATAAAAACAGGAAAAGGGAGTTTCAAGCCTACTCCCCACTCCCCACTCCCTACTCCCTACTCCCTAAAATATGAGCATTACACTTACAGGTACAATTGAACGTCGAAACATTGGTACTGGCGCTTGGGCGCTAGTTACAGAAGAAGGTGTAACTTATGAAATCCTTCGAGGTGCTGATAAAAACCTACTTCAAGCAGGACAAACAGCAAAAGTTACAGGACAAGTGCGAGAAGATGTAATGAGTATGGCGATGATAGGCCCTGTCCTGGAAGTGAAATCATTTGAAATAGTCTAGGAGTATTTTGGTGCAAATTGAGAGTATTTTCAAACCTCAACACTCTTGAGCTTTAACACTGGCGGGAAAAAATCAGGATAATTTGTCAAGATATCTAGACAGTCGTTTATACTTCAGCTTAATATAGGATAAATAGTTGTGCTACTATAAACTCAACCTTGATTGGTAAGGGATGCAAAAGCTGACTTACTGTAAAAATTAAGACATTTTCTGTGTAAACGAATTGTTAACAAAATAACAATTTAAGTCCTCTGTTAATTTTTTAACAGTCTCTCTCTGAGAATAGCAGGCTAAGGCAGTCATTTGTCAAAAGCTTTATATAGGCATAAAAAAAACCATTAATTTTCGCCTGTCCACTGCTATCTAGTCATAGATAATTTGAGACATTTTTGTGAAAACGGTTACAATTTCATTTTAGTCAATAAACTATGACATTAATTTCAATAAAAAAGTATCAAGAGTAGAATATTTTTAGAATTTTGCGTTATAATGATTGCCTAAGCAAATAAAGGCGAGCCGGGGCGAACAGCAAGAGAGTTTCTCTCAAATCTCATTCAAGTCTTTGCCTCCTCCGGGAGTTAGTTATCAGGGTGCATCCACCAATTAAATGTTCTGAGTTTCAGTCCATGCCTCCGGATAAATCTTACCCAAGATTTGTTATTATTCTATTTAAATAAAAAAATCCCCTACTGGTGGTAGCCAGCCAGGAGAGTCAGTTATCAGGGTGTATCTACTAATAAACTTTTCTAGGAATGAATGTCATGTTCCGGATAAAATTGTCACAAATGGGAATGTTGGTTCTACCCAACATAAAAAAATCCCCCACTGGTGGCAGTCTAGGGGAGTTAATTATCAGGAAGCATTAATCACGAATCTGTTATGAGATTCCAAAGTTGAGTTTTTTCTGGACAAAATTGTCATTGATGATATGATGGTTGCTGTTTGCAGAATCCAAAATCCCCAAGTGAGTGTTAGTCATGCAGGGGAATTAACTATCAAGTTGCATCTACCAATTTAATCTTCAGGCTCCAACTACTATTCTCCGGAGAAATGCATCATCACGCTTAGTCTTAGGCGTTGTTGACTGTCATTGATAATATGCTTAAACTCACCTAATCTACTGTGATTTTAGCAAAAAATACCTTGATCACTTACAAGCAAACTGTTTGCTTCAAGTATGGCGATAAGTTAGTAAATAGTTTACGGCTCGTGATGCGTAAAGCCTCAGAGATTCTATTGGGGGGATATAAGCAAAATCACAGTCTAGTAGACCTATCTACAGTGTGATGAGATAAACTTGGTGGGTGTTTTGAAATCTTTTAGTTTGTTGTTAACCAAAAAAAAATCCCCTAAAAGGTGTTAGCCAGTCAGGGGAGTTAGTTATCAGGGTGCATCTACTAGTTTATTCTTCTCGGCACATCTACCATTGTCCGGAGCAATTTCGGAAAATTCTGTGGATGACGCAAAAAAATC